>JBNKYV010000133.1:0-12313 GCA_050301075.1 Gammaproteobacteria bacterium | reverse complement strand
CGGTGGTGTCGTGGTCAGTGCCGCAAAAACAGACGTACTGGCACAGCAACTGGCAACGGCACTTGCTAGCAGAGTTTTGCTAAAAGGGATGTTTTTATGTTGCTGATTATGTTGCATTTTCTGCTTATCAAATCCTACGTGCAGATCCGCAGCCAGCCTTGCTGCAAAAATTGTTTTTGTTAAACGCCGTATTATGCCCTAAAGCCTCACCCGGCGCATGAAATCAACTAGATGAGATAATAGCTGCTAACAATGTTAGACATTTTGTATGTCCAAGAGTTTTCAGATTCCTGGGATTTTGTGTGACAAGACTAGGTTGGTTAAGTTTGTTATCCTCGCTGCAATCCATTTCAATGTTCTGTTTATGAAATACAAAGACTTACGAGACTTTATTGCTCAGCTGGAAAATCAGGGCGAACTTAAGCGCATTCCGCAGGCGATCAGCCCCAATCTGGAAATGACAGAGGTGTGTGATCGCACCCTGCGGCGTGAAGGGCCTGCTCTGTTGTTTGAGAACCCTGCCGGTTATGACATTCCCGTGCTGGGTAATCTGTTTGGCACACCCAAACGTGTGGCGATGGGCATGGGGGCGGACTCTGTTTCGGCCTTGCGCGAAATCGGCAAACTGCTGGCGGCTCTGAAAGAGCCTGAACCGCCCAAAGGGTTTAAAGACGCGCTGGATAAAATCCCTATGTACAAGCAGGTGCTTAACATGGCGCCAAAGAATGTGAAGAACGCACCGTGTCAGGCGCATGTGATCGAAGGGGATGAAGTTGATCTCAGCAAGTTGCCCGTGCAGACTTGTTGGCCGGGCGATGCGGGGCCATTGATTACCTGGGCGCTGGTGGTGACCAAAGGCCCCAACAAAGATCGTCAGAACATGGGTATCTATCGTCAGCAGGTGATTGGTAAGAACAAAGTGATTATGCGCTGGCTGGCACACCGTGGTGGTGCTCTGGATTTTCGTGATTGGCAGCAGGCGCATCCCGGTGAACGTTTCCCGGTGGCGGTTGCTTTGGGGGCGGACCCGGCGACGATTCTGGGTGCGGTAACACCAGTGCCTGATTCGCTTTCTGAATACGCCTTTGCCGGTTTGTTGCGTGGCAGTAAAACTGAGCTGACCAAATGTGTTGGCAATGATTTGCAGGTGCCTGCTTCTGCCGAATTCGTGTTGGAAGGGTATATTGAGCCGGGCGAGCTGGCAGATGAAGGTCCGTTTGGCGATCATACGGGTTACTACAACGAGGTTGATAAGTTTCCCGTCTTTACGGTTGAGCGCATTACCCATCGACCTGATCCTATCTATCACAGCACTTATACCGGCCGCCCGCCAGATGAGCCAGCAGTATTGGGCGTGGCACTTAATGAAGTGTTTGTGCCGATTCTGCAAAAGCAGTTTCCTGAGATTGAAGATTTTTATCTGCCGCCGGAAGGGTGTTCCTATCGTATGGCGTGCGTGAGTATCAAGAAGCAGTATGCAGGCCATGCCAAGCGCGTGATGTTGGGTGTGTGGTCTTTTCTGCGTCAGTTTATGTATACCAAGTTTGTCATTGTTGTAGATGACGATGTGAACGTGCGCAGTTGGCAGGATGTGATCTGGGCGATGACTACGCGCATGGACCCCGCTCGCGATACGGTGATGATTGAAAATACGCCGATCGATTATCTCGACTTTGCTTCGCCGGTTTCCGGATTAGGATCAAAGGTCGGTTTTGATGCCACCAATAAATGGCCGGGCGAAACAACGCGCGAATGGGGTGTGCCTATCGTGATGGATGATCAGGTGAAAAGTCGCGTTGATGATATCTGGGACGGACTAAAAATATTTTCATAGATTTGGGTACAAAGGGGAGGGAGTATGGACTCAAAACAAAAGGCGCTCGCCATAATTGTAGTGTTGGGCGGAATCGGTTTGCTGGCGGTTTCTTGCTCTGAGGATGAGCAAAAAGAGGTTGCACATCACGGTATGGTAGAAACTCATCGGGCCAATGGTCATGAACAAACGACTGCACACAAGGAAGAAATGGATGCGTCGCATGGTGGGCATTCTGATCGGGGGCATCAACCCACTGCTGCGCCATCATTATGTGTTAACGGCAAGCAGCAATCACCTATCGATCTAGAAGCGGTGAAGGTTGGAGAGCTGCCGCCCCTGAGCTTTAAATATAACAAAGCACCTTTGGCGCTTGAGAATAACGGCTATACCGCGCAGTTTAATTATGCAGCTGGTAGTCAGTTAGAGGTAGATGCTAAAACTTATAATCTGGTAGCTGTGGATTTTCACTCACCTTCTGAACATACCGTTGGTGGAAAGCATTACGCACTAGAGGCGCACTTGATTCATAAAAATGCCGATGGCAAGCAGGCTGTTGTTGCGGTGATGTTTGATGAAAGTGATGAAGCTAATCAAACATTGGCCAAGCTTTGGCTTAACATGCCGGCTAATGAAGGCGAGATGACCTCTGATAGCAATATCACCTTTAACGCAGCAGATTTGCTGCCGCAAGATTTAACCTATTTTAATTACAACGGTTCGTTAACCGGTGGTCCGTGTTCTGAGGGGGTGAATTGGGTGGTGTTAGCTACACCGAACAATATCGCTAAAGAACAGGTAAAGCAGTTTAGTGATTGGTTTGGTGACAATGCCCGACCTTTACAATCGCTAAATGGCCGCGTGGTACATCTGTCTAATTAATTAAGTTGGGTGCTATTTCGCCCCTGCGTGCCATAAAAAATTGAATGCCGAACATCTAGATTCTAAATGGATGTTCGGTATTTTTTTTGTTCATATAATATCTTGACTGTTTCTGTCATCAATTTGTAACCAAATATCTATATGCTGCCAGTTAAGCCTGATTAGCTCTTTTTGTATTGCGCGGTTTAGCTGTTCAACTTCTCTGCTCGTCGGCGTTGGCCGATGCGGTTGATTTATTCGTTGTATCAGATGTGTTCGTGCATAAGCTGATGGTCTCGCAATTGGATGGTGATGTGTTTGCGTGCGGGCTCTTATGGAAATTAAATTGCAATCCGCAAGGGATATAAGTGGTGTGCTTATGGCGCGTATTGTATTTAACAGATAAAGGCAGGATGCATATGGGTGAGGCTTTAAAGGTAGGCCTAATAGGTCTGAACGATAAAAATGTCGCTAAGTTGGAAAAGATATTTTTATCTCATAAAGATGATCCCCGTTCTTACTCTATATCTTCTTGTATTGAAGAGAGTGATCTATTTATCGTTGCGGTGAATGATCCCGGCAACTTCAATAGGGATGCTGCTGTTCCTTCCTGCTCTGTTCATAAGCCCGTTATTACTCAAGGAATGAGTGAGAAGCCCAACGGCGCTGACTTTCATATCAAAGGCGTATTGCTGGCCAATAGGGTAATTGGTGTGCTGGATCAGGTTGATCTAGGTGCCGCCTATGGTGCTGATGAATCAGAAATGACAGTTGACGAATCATCTAATGACGAATCGGGTGAAAACGTATTTGCGCAAACTGTTTTCAAGGTGCTTGTTGTCGATGATAGTGAGTTGATGCGCAAAACGCTCGCCCATGAGATGGAGAGCGCGTCGGTTCAAATTGCTGTGGACTTTGCTGAAACAGGCGAGCAAGCACTGCAAAAAGTGTCTGAAAACCGTTACGACTTTATGTTTCTGGATGTGATGATGCCAGGCATAGACGGTTACGAGACATGCCAAAAAATAAGAACAATGGATGGCATGGCCAAAACGCCAATCATCATGTTGTCAGGCAAAACCTCTCCCCTGGATGAAGTGCAGGGGATTATTTCTGGATGTACTAGCTATCTAACCAAACCTATTCGATCTGAAGAGTTTCAAAACATGCTCGACAGGGTGATGGATTGGTTAGCGAATTATAGAGAATAAGAACTCAGTATGATCAAAAAGATTCTATGTGTAGATGATTTGGAAGTTGAACGTCTTAAACTAAAAACCATTCTTGAAGAGGGTGGTTATGAGTGTGCAGCGATTGGCTCGGCAAGTAAGGCAATTGAGCTGCTAGAAAAAGGTGTTAAACCAGATCTTATCTTTCTGGATATTGTCATGCCGGATATGGATGGCTTTAGCGCATGTCGTAGTCTGAAAAACACCGAGCATGGTAAAGATATTCCCGTTGTGTTTGTCTCTTCAAAAAGTGAAGAGGCAGATAAGGTGTGGGCACAACTTAATGGTGGCGCCGCTTACATCACCAAGCCCTACCAGCGTGAAGATGTTTACGACGCAATCAGTAAAGTACAGAGTTAGCTCGTATGTCTGTCATCACAAGTGAAGAAGCACAAGGTATTTCTTTTGGGAAAAAGAATACGAGCTGGCTAATTGATCAGCATTTTTATGGATTCAAAGTGGCTGGCCTGGGGTTGCTGTTGCCGCAAGATTGTCCTGGCGAGATCGTTAGAGATGTAAGAATTTTCCCACTTCCTTATACACGTGCCTGGTTGAAAGGCGTGATCAGTTTGCGTGGAACTCTGATTCCTGTGTTTGATCTTCAGCAGCTTCTGTTTGGTACATCAACCAACCTGAATGATGCCTCTACACTTGTGTTGGGCAAAGGGCGAAAAACTGTTGCAGTTGTTTTGGCTGAAATGCCTCGCCCTTTATCTAAGCTTGAGCCAATATCGACCCCGGATGTTGACGTGCCTGAAATACTTGCGGGGCAAATTATCAAATCGTATCGCTCTATTGAGGGCGACGCCTGGCTGGCATTTGATGTTGAACGTTTCTCCTCCTTCCTGGCTGAAAACGCCAAAGTTTGTTGACCCAATTCATCTCTTATCGGGAAAGTTATAAATGAAGAACCAAAGTATACGCGTAAAACTTCAAGGTGCTTTCGTGCTGATGTTGATAACCATCTCATTGATGAGTATCTACATTTTTAATCACATGGAAACCTACACGGCCGAGGTCTCCAAGCAGAATGAATTGACTAACAGGATGGAGGATTTGTCACTCAAGGCAACTGTGCAGTTTAAGAAGCAGGTGCAAGAGTGGAAGAATATGTTGATTCGTGGTCATAAACAGAAGGACTACGACAAGTACAGCGCTCAGTTTGAGAGTATGCGCGTAAAGACGCAAGAAACAGTTAAAGAGCTGCGCGAATTGGCGAAAGATTATCCTGAGATTCGTAAGGTGGCGGATGAATTTTTAATAGAGCACGATAAGTTAACCGAGAAATACTATGGTGCTATTCCGCTGTTATTTAAGAATCCAACAGGCTTGGGTTATCGCGATGTAGATGTGAAGGTGCGTGGTATTGACCGCGCTCCGACCGATCTGATTCAAAGCGCTGCCGTACTGGCAGAGAAAATCAAAGAAGAGACGCTGGTAGAGACACAAGCGGATATTCGTCAGTTCAAGAAGGATATGCTGTTGATGGCGGTTATTGCTTTTCTGGTGATGAGTCTTGCCTATATCGCGTTGATTGAGTTTAGTGTGTTGAAACCAATCCGGGCGCTGACTGGCATGGTTAAACGCATCTCTTCTGGTGACTATGGTGCGCGTTCCGGCTTTAGTTCCAAGGACGAGATCGGTATCTTTGCCTCAAACTTCGATGCGTTGTTGGATGAGCGTGCTGAAAAGCTGGCAATAGCAGAAGAAGAACGAGCTGCACTGAATAACTCTGTTGTAGGGCTGCTGCAATCAGTTGCGCAATTGAGTCAGAAAGATCTGACAGTACATGTTCCTGTTTCAGAAGATATTACTGGTACTCTGTCGGACGCAATCAACTTGCTGGCTAAAGAGACGGCGCTAACCTTGAAGGATGTGAATCAGGTTTCCGAACGCGTAAACACCTCGTCCACTCAAGTGAAGAACCAAGCAGATGCTGTTATGGACTTTGCTGCGCAAGAGCGTGAAGAGACAGAGAAGATGTTGCGTGATTTGAATGTGGTGGCGCAAACCATGTTAAAGGTCGCAAAAATTTCACAGATCACTAATGAGTCTTCTCAAAACGCGATGACGGCAACCGACGTTGCACTGGATGCAGTAACCGAAACGGTAAACAGCATTAACAAGATTCGCGAAATCATTCGTGAGATCGAAAAGCGCATCAAGCGTCTGGGCGAGCGTTCGCAAGAGATCACGGCAGCGGTCAATATCATCAATGAAATTTCTGAGCGTACGCACGTACTGGCACTTAACGCTGGTATGCAGGCGGCACAGGCGGGTGAAGCGGGTCGTGGCTTTATGGTTGTTGCAAACGAGGTACAACGTCTGGCGGAAAGCTCACGTGAAGCAACCGGACAGATCTCGCAGCTGGTGAAAAACATTCAAGTGGATACATCGGATGCGGTGAATACCATGAACGATGTAATTAAACAGGTTGTGGAAGGTACTCAGCTAGCACAGGAAGCGGGTAACAAGATGCAAGATACGCGTACTGTAACGATCAAGCTGGTTGAATACGTTCACCAAATTGCTGAATACGCCAAGAAGCAGGTGGCGTTAGGTCAGGTTCTGAAGAATAGAACAACGTCCATCCAATTAAGTACTGAAAAAACGCATACTGAACTACAAGCTCAGTCTAAACTCTCGCTGGGATTGGTAAGTGATGCCGAGATGCTATTGGAGAAAGTGCGTGTATTTAAACTGCCTGCCTAATGGTGAGGATGTGCGCTTTAGCACTGTAAAGACTTGCGTTGATGAGGCGCTAAGTGAGTCGAGCCCCTTGTTGGGGGCTCTGCTCAATGAAATGGATGTGTCGCGGCGCGTGGCCGCTGCTGGTAGCCTGCAAGTGGTTTGGGAGTGTTTGAGTGGTAAGTTACTCAAACAGCAGGAAGCTGGATTGGTACAGGCTGTGGAATATTTTCGGCAGCTGCTCAATACGATATTTAGCGATAACGCATCTATAGCTTTGTCTGAGTCTGAAACATTGTTGCTGCAACAGTGGCATGACGGTGCTGCGCGCTTTTTATCAGAGCCAGTGAGTGTAGAGTCGCTTTATTCATGGCTACGCGTGCTGGATCACTCACTGATGGAACGTTTCCTCAATCATCAAGATATTGAACTGTTGTGTGATGAGATTTGTGTGGTGGCTGAAGACGGTGCTTCTTCATGGAGTATTGATCACTGTCGCGAGTCGCTCGATGTGCTTGAGTCACTTGTTGAGAGTGAAGAGGCCGTTTATAGCCAGGATATATATGATGTACAAAACGCTCTATGGCAGAGCGTTATTGAGAATCTTGAACAGCGCGGTGATGTTGAGCTCGTTTCATTGGTTCGACATTACCTCTGTCAATTTGAGCAATTATTAAAGCAGCAAACGATAAGTCCGGCTGATGAGCTGTTTGAGTTAATTCTCTACTGGCATCAGGAGTTTATTGATTATCTGGAAGAGCCTGATCCAGAGTCTGTTGAAGCGTTGCGCGAAATTTTTCTTGACCCAGCCTGGCCGGTATCTTTTGATGACGAGGAAGAGTGTGCTGAGCTGGCAGATAGGGATGTTGACGTATCTCCAAGCGCAGAGAATCTGTTGGCGGATGAGCCATTATTTGATGTTCAGGTTTTAAAGGCCAAAACGGGAAGTGCGCCAATCGACCCTGCGTTGTTGG
The DNA here is from genome assembly GCA_050301075.1 of Gammaproteobacteria bacterium. Taxonomy (GTDB): domain Bacteria; phylum Pseudomonadota; class Gammaproteobacteria; order Tenderiales; family Tenderiaceae; genus JBNKYV01. The sequence goes on along the minus strand of JBNKYV010000133.1, from coordinate 4,748 downwards.
CGATGGTTGGGGCCGAATTGCACCGTTTGGTTGAAAATGTTTCCGTTGAGAGTCAGGCGTTGTTTTCTGCTTGGTGTGATCAAACCGCCGCGCTGCAAAATATAAGTCGTGCATGCGACACCATTGGCCTGTGGGGTTTGGCTTTTGTATTTGATTGGCTGCGCTCAAATCTACAAGCATTTGATGAGAATGTTGTTGATGCAGAGCACGCATCTGGTCAGTTACAAAAGATAGTGTTGCTGCTGGAATCATATCTTAAGCAGCCGGATCTGAGTGAGTACGGTGACGATTTGGTCGCTATTTGTCAGATGCCCGAGTGGCCACAGCCATTAGATCAAGATGCCGCTGAGGTTCTGACAAGCGCGTTGGCCGTCAGTGTGCTGCAGCCTGAACAGATTGCAGAACAAATTCAGCAGATTGAAGCAACAGCTGATGATGTCTCGTTGAAACTGCCGGAAGGTGTAAGCAACGAACTCTATGGTGTGTTGTTAAAAGAGTTACCACATCTGTCACAAACGTTCTCTTCTACAATTCAGGTGATGAAAGAGCCTGATGCCTCCATTGTTTGTGTGCTTGAGGCGCAACGCGTCGCTCATACTTTGAAAGGGGCATGCAACACCATCGGTATTCAGGGTATCGCTAACCTGACGCATTGCCTGGAGGATATCTTTGAAGTGCTGTCAGGCGATAATGTATTGCCGGCCGGTGCGTTGGGGGATGCGCTGCTGGATGCGGCGGATTGCCTGGAGGCAATGTCAGAGTCTGTGATATCTGACGAGGATGCGCCGGAAGAGTCTTTAGTAATTCTGCAATCTATGCTGGATTGGCACTATCGTCTAAAAACCGAAGGCACCGCATTGCATTGCCGTGCTTGCGTTGTTGAAGCTCTAGCTCCACAGCAATCGGCAGAGCCTTCACCGGTCGCTCCACAACTATCGCCTGCACTTGATAATGATGTCGATGAGTTGCTGTTGGCAGTAGGTGAGGCCAGCAGCTTTGGTGATCGCACCAGCGACAAAATAGAAAGTTGTTTGGATGAAAGCCATGAGTTGCGCGATATGAGCTGGAAGATTAATGAGCTTGCCGCAGACATGGACCGGCTGATTAATATTCAAACACCTGCATTTAGCCGTGGTCACAATATTCTCGATTTCGACTCTCTGGAGATGGAGCAATATAGCGAGCTGCATAGCAGTATCAGTCGCCTGCAAGAGTTGACCGCTGACGTGCGCGAAATCAACGCACGTTTACGTGGGCAACTGCTCGATGCCAAAAATCTTCTGCATGATCAACGTTTGCTGCATCGCGAACAGATGGAAAATATCCAGAATATGCGATTGGTGCCTGTGCATAGCATTGTCTCCCGCTGTCAGCGTATTGTGCGCCAAGCAGCGAAGATGACAGGCAAAGAGGTAGTGTTAACTATCAGTGGGGAACATACGCTGGTTGATAGCGATATGCTGGATGATCTGGCAGAGCCTTTGATGCATATTTTGCGTAACGCTGTTGATCATGGTTTGGAAGATCGTGAGACACGCCTTGCAGCCGGTAAATCTGAAAGCGGTAATATCCATCTGCGTTTTTCCAAAGAACTAAACTTCTTTAACGTGACGTGTGAAGACGATGGTGCCGGCTTGGATGAAGATGTCATCCTGCGCAAAGCGGTAGAGAAAGGCGTTGTTGAGCAGGATCAGGTTCTGAGCTCGGAACAGATTCAACGTTTGATCTTTCGTCCTGGTTTTTCTACTAAAGAGGAGCGCAGTCAGGTCTCGGGGCGTGGTATCGGTATGGATGTGGTGAAAAACCAGATTTCGCTTATGAACGGTACGATGGATCTGCATTCAGAGCCTAAGCAGGGTTTAACTGTTTCAATCAGTTTGCTGGCGAATCTATATGACGCCAGGGTGCTGCTGGTTGAGCATAAACAGCAAGTCTGGGCATTGGCCGAGCATGGTATCAAACAGATCGTCTCTGCTATCGATGGCAGAATTGTGCAGGACTCGGATAGCCACTATCACTTTCAGGTCGGTGACGATATCTATCCGCTGGCTTCGTTTGATTATTTGCTAAATCTTGGTGAACAGCTGTTCACTGTAGGCCCTTGTGGTGCAATCCTGTTTCAGGATGCCTACGGTGCTGAGGTAGCAGTGCCAATTGATCGTGTTATCGGTAGTAATATTCTGATGATTCGTTCATTTGGTGAGTACCTTAAAGGTATTTACGGTGTGTTAGGGGGCGTGTTGTTGGCCGATGGCGGAATTGCACCTGTAATCGATCTGTACGAACTGATTACTGATAGCGAGCGCCGTGAACTCATTGATGACGCGGAACAGTTCGTTGACTCACGTGTTGAGCTGGAAAAGGTTAAGGTGCTGGTGGTGGATGACTCATTGTCTGCACGCAAACTGACAGCTCAGTTGATGAGTGATTCCGGCTTTGATGTGCGAACAGCGATTGATGGTTTGGACGCTATCGAAAAAATCGAGCAGTGTAAGCCGGAGATTATGCTTGTCGATATGGAGATGCCGCGCATGAATGGCATTGAACTATGTCGTTATCTAAAAGATCAACCGACGTTGTGCGATATCCCGGTCATCATGATTACCTCTCGCTCGACAGATAAGCATAGACAGCAGGCGCGCAGCGCAGGTGTTGATCGCTACTTTGTGAAGCCATTTAACGAAGATGATCTGATGTTGGAGATCGGGGCGTTGTTGGAAAAAGAGAATACCGTGGCGGCGTAGTGCCGCCACATTTAAATGCGTTGCGCTTTATTCTTCGCTTTGAAGTGCGATGATCTCGTTTTCCAGCGTGGTGATTTTTGATTCGTAATCGGCAATCAAGGCTTGGCAGGTCTCAATGCTAGCCTTGGCACTGTTAACGTCCTGAAAATGTTTTGCGATAGCATCTGCGTTGTCGGCGCTGTTTTGTGACAATGTTTCAATCAGCGCCAGTGACTCGCGGATGGTTTGAAACGCTTGATCTTTATCTTCCATGCAGCGCTGCTGTTTTTCCTCAAATGTCAGAGTTTGAGTGCTGGCCGCCATTACCTCAGCAACTTGAGTCGATTGAACAGTGCTCGCATCAGGTCTTGCGATGCTGATTAAGATGGCAGCCGCCACAACGCCAATGCTGATCAATGTCTCTGTGTTCTGCTTCATGCTGCGGCTACCTTCCTGCGTGGAGTTTTATTCGTGTGCCAATACAAAGCGACGATTGAGGGGTTGAATAGGACGGTTGTTCGGTTTTATCAGTTTCGAGAAAGTGCGTATTTGTTCTTTAGAGGCTTCAATCGGTGTAGCCAGTACATACCAGTTCACGACTTCGGAACAAGGTGGTGTGGTCAAAGAGCCTTTGTAGTGGAAATATTTGCTGGTGTCTTTGGGCAACAGCTCTTTGGCATTGACGGTGGTTGCGTCCACTCTGGCTGTTTTGCCAACGGGGGGCAGTTTATTCCAGATGGTTTGCAGCGTCGGGTTCTCTTCGCCCTCTTCAAAGAACACGGCGATAACGGCTATCTCACCATTACGTGCCTGATGTACAAAGTGCACTTCCATGTCATACAGCTTGCCGTCGAAGGCGTGCTCTGAAGGTGCGTGGAAATGATATTGCTGTAATTGATATTTGGTACGATTGACCTTGATGATGCTGCCGCGCTTGTAGGGCAGCTCAATCGTGTAGCCAATATTTTTGACTTGAAGTGGGGAATCATCCCAGTCGAATCTGATATTCGACAGGTTTGAGTTTAATGTACGCTGTGTGCGAATGTTGATGGGGGATTGTTGCTCGCCATTGCATTCAGAATACTCGGGCCTTAGCTGTCCCCAGTTCTCCGGTCCATGGCTTCCTCCATACGCCCACGCGGTATGATTGAAGTCGCCCGCTACCGCTGGCCCTGCTAACAGGAACGCAGCAGCGGTAATTGTCCTTTTCATTCTTCCACCTTATCCATGCTTCCATACTACTTGAGCAATGGTCCCCGGCATTTATGTTTTTAATTGAACGCTCTAGGCTTTTTGTCGCCGAGGATCGCTAATTTTAGGCTGACCGAGTAGGTGAAGTCTAGCGGCAACGCCAATTGGCTTTATTTTCTGTTTCATGCGTCCGATACAGCTGATAACAGCGGTGAATCTCGGGGATATTTCATGAAACACAAGGTGAATCCCATGCTTGCAGGGATATTGGCATTGTTGCTGACATCTTCTGTGAATGGTGGAGAAGAGTCTTTTAATCAAGGCTGGTTGGCATATCAAAATAGTGATTTTGGCCTTGCTTACGAGATCTGGCGCCCGCTGGCGGAAAAAGGGGACTCAAAAACGCAAAACAATCTTGGGCAGATGTACCTATTTGGCAAAGGCGTGGAGCAAGACTTCGAGCAGGCTGCCGAGTGGTTCAAACGTGCGGCACACCAGGGCGATAGTGATGCTCAAACCAGCCTTGGTTCCATGTTTGTGCAGGGGGTGGGTGTGGATGAGGACCCCATTGCCGCGTTTGAGTGGTTTTACCGTGCGGCGCGTAAGGAGCATGATCAGGCTCAATACAACTTGGGCATGATGTATTACCAAGGTAAAGGCGTTTCGGTGAATTACCGTAAGGCTCTGAAGTGGTTCAAGCGCTCTGCCAAGAATGGTAATGCGGCGGCGCAGGCCTCGGTCGATCTTATGTTGCGGCAAGGGCAGGGACTAAAACGCCTGCCCTATGCCAAGAAGTATCGCTGGAGTAAGTTTGGTTAGTGAGTGCTGCCACTG
>JBNKYV010000132.1:0-5265 GCA_050301075.1 Gammaproteobacteria bacterium | reverse complement strand
AGTTCCCGTTGGCGCTAATTATCCTAGTCCCCCTAAGTCGTTCTATTATTTTGACGGTTACTCTACACGCCTGATGGGCGAGGTGCCTGACTGGGTGTACTATGGCGCACTAATTCGATCAAATGATGTCAGCAAATACTTTGTGAGTTTTTATACTTACGAGGGCGATTTCATGGCAATGCTTGACCAAGGTGTGGTGGCAACGATCCCTCGCTACGATTCACAAAATTATGGCTATCTCAGCAGAGGTTCCGGCTCTATCGACCACAGTGGTAATGTTGCCTGGACCAGCCAGTCTGATACAGGTTATGCAGTTGATTATTTTGATGGCCAACAGACGCATCGTTTAGCCAGCAGCCCGTATCGAATGTCTTCAACGGTGCTATCCAATAATGGCTTTCTTTCCTGGTTTCAATATGAGCAGGTGATGAACAGTAGCGGTCAAATGGAACAGCGCTCTATGATTAAAGTCTACTTTCAACCATAGTTAGCGCGTCTCTCTTTTCATGGGCGGAGGTAATTAGGACGATTACTCCGCCTGTTTACGTCTAGGCACCTTGGCGGGGTCGGCGGTAATCGCACGATAGATCTCTACACGGTCACCATCGTTAACGGCAGCATCGAGTTTTGATACTTTGCCGAAAATACCAACCTTCTGGCGGTCGAGGTCTATGTGTGGAAACTTGTCCAGCACGCCGGACTTTTCGATGGCGTCCTGAATCGTTGCACCTTCATCCAGTTCTACTTTTAGCCAGATTTGTTGATTGGCTTCTGCGTAAGCGATTCCGATTTGCATGATGGGGCTCCTTAGTTTGTCGCTGGTATAGCTTCTTCTACGACTTCTTCTGCACTGGGAATGTCGTTGTCTTCATCGCGGGCTAGGCGTGCATCGATAACGCGTTTGCCGGCAAGGATGAAGCCCAGCGCGATAAATGCACCAGGCGGTAAGATCATTAGCAAGAAGCCGGCGTAATCAGGAATCAACACCAACTCCATAAACGAGAATGCATCGCCCAGTAGTAGTGATGCATTGGCAAACAGAGTGCCGCTGCCCATCACTTCACGTACGCCACCCACTGCAACCAGCGCAACGATAAAGCCGATACCCATAAAGAAGCCATCTGCTACGGCTTTGCCAACCGGCTGTTGCGAGGCAAAAGATTCAACGCGACCGAGAATGGCGCAGTTAGTAACGATCAGCGGAATAAACAGGCCAAGCACTTTATGCATTTCATGCATCCAGGCATTCATGTACATGTCTACCAGTGTCACAATGGTGGCGATGAGGAGTACGAACACGGGTAAGCGTACTTCCTTGGTGATAAAGTCGCGTACAACAGAGACAATCAGGCTAGACATCATCATAACTGCCAAAGAGGCAAGGCCCATTCCCAAGCCATTGGTAGCAGTGCTGGTAACAGCAAGCAAAGGGCAGAGCGCAAGCATCTGCGCGAACACAACGTTGTTATCCCAAATGCCATCACGCATGATGGTCTTAATATTTGGCCCTTCACTCATGGCTACTTTACCTCATCATTCGTTGATTGTTCTGAGATAGATAACATCTTTTCTTTATGCTGTTGGAAAAACAGCATGCCGCCTTTTACGGCCTTAACAACCGCGCGTGGGGTGATGGTTGCTCCGGTGAATTGATCGAATTGACCGCCATCTTTTTTCACACCCCATTGCTTGTCGTTATCTTCCGTCAGATTTAATCCGTCAAAACTTAATATCCAGGGAGAGCGGGCGGTTTCCATCTTATCGCCCAGACCGGGGGTCTCTGTATGCGAGACAACACGTACACCCAATAGCGAGCCATTTTTATCTATTGCCATAATCAGTGTGATAACACCCGAATAACCGGGCTCTGCAACCTGAAAGGCAACGGCACTTACATGTGACTCAAGATGCGCTTGATAAACCTCTTTGCCATCAATCATCAATTTGTCTTGTAAAAGATTGTTATCGTGAAACTCGGGTGGAATCACTTCACTGAGCATTGCCTGCACATCTTCTGCATGGCGCTGGGCGATCACATCACGTGTTTCGTTATCACCGAGTGCCAACATTGCGCTGGCAAGTAGTGCAACGCCGCCAACCAGCATGCCGTGATAGCCGGTGCGTTGGCGATAACTGGGTTGCGCAACGGCGCGTTTACCGGCCATCATGATGATTCTTCCTCTTTGTTCAGTGGCAACGGCTGTCCGCGGCGGGTACGGCCATAGATGCGTGGGCGTACATAGTGATCGATCAATGGTGTGAAGCAATTCATTAGCAACACGGCAAAGCCAACAGCCTCCGGGTAGCTTCCCCAGGTGCGAATTAAAAAGACCAATGCGCCGCAGCCAATGGCAAAGACAACTTGGCCTTTGATGGTGTTGGGTGAGGTAACGGGATCTGTGATGATGAAAAACGCTGCCAGCATCAATGCACCGTTAAATAGATGAAACTGCGGTGGAGCAAAGTGGTTTGGATCGTAGTGGTAAAACAGACCGGAAAGAACCGCAACGGTTACCAGCAATGTAACGGGGCCTTGCCAACTGATCAAACCACGAAAGATAAGATACAAACCACCAATCAGTATCAGTAGTGCGGATGTTTCTCCCAAGCTACCGCTGCTCATGCCGAGTAGTGAATCTGTCCAACTGGGGACTTCGTTTAAGATCTCGGGTGCTTCGCGCGATAGTGTCAGTTCCGTTTTCAGATGCCCCATGGGTGAAGCAGTGGTGATGCCATCCCACTCAACTTCGCTGTTGTTAAAGGTGACTTGCAGGCCAGCTGCAAAGCCGGGATCGCTCTCTGAAAACATCGGTACAGGATTAACCCATGTGGTCATTTGAACCGGAAATGAAATCAGTATAATCACACGTGCCAACATGGCAGGGTTAAAAACGTTCTGGCCCAAACCCCCAAACACCTGCTTGCCGAGCATAATGGCGCAAACAGAACCGACAACCGCAATCCACCACGGCGCATAAGGGGGCAGGGTAAGTGCTAACAGCCATGCACTGAGTATTGCTGATCCATCCATTAATGCCGGGCGAATCGGCATGCCAGCAATTTTCAGGCAGATGGCTTCAATCGCTAATGCGCTGACCAATGTGATCACGAATAGGTTTAATGCCGGCCAGCCAAAGATATAAATGCCATAAGCGGTTGCGGGCACGAGTGCCAGCATGACTGTAAACATGATTTTGCTGATGGATGCCGGGCCGTGGGTATGCGGTCCTGAAACGGGGGTTAAACGACTCATGATTGGGCGGCCTCTTTTTCTGCTTCAGCTTGTGCAGCTTCGCGCGCTTTTTTAGCGGCCAGTGCCTTAGCGCGTACGGCTGCTTTTTCCGCTTCTATTTTTTCCATTCGTACCTGGCGTTGTTTAGCCAGGTCTGCTGTGTATTCCTGTTGTTTAGCGGCTTTGGCTTGAGCGTTTAACTCGCCCTTAGCGTAGTTAAAGTAGTGGACCAGAGGAATGTTTGATGGGCAGACGTACGCGCATGAACCGCAGCTGATGCAATCTTTCACACCATATTCCACCGCACGATCAAAATTGCCAGCGCGAATGTTGTTTGCCATCTCCAGTGGTACCAGCCCGCATGGGCAAGCAGCAACACAACTGCTACAACGAATACAGGGCGATTGTTTGCCCATTTTTAATTCGGGCTTGGTTAAAGCAACGATGCCATTCGCACCTTTGATAACAGGTACGTTCTGATCCGGCATCACCATGCCCATAAGTGGGCCACCCATTAACAGGCGTTCGGGCTCTTCTTTAAGGCCGTCACACTGTTCCAGTAAATCAGATATCAGCGTGCCAAATGGCACTTCAAAGTTACGGGGTGTATTGATCGCGCCACCGCTTACCGTGACGATACGGGAGACCAGTGGTTTGCTTTCGAAAATCGCTTCATATACGGCATAGGCAGTACCAACGTTATGCACGATAACGCCAATGTCTGCTGCCAGTTTGCCGGCAGGAATCTCTTTTCCTGTAACGGTGTAAACAAGGTGTTTCTCTGACCCCATCGGGTAGCGGGTGGGAACTTTTAAAACTTTTAGATCAGAATGTGCTTCAACAGCGGCAGACATGATCTTCAATGCGTTTGGTTTGTTATCTTCAATGGCAATAATCGCTTCAGATGCAGATACACCCAACATCATCAAACGAATACCGTCGATCACTTTTGCTGTGCGTTCTTGCATTAAACGGTCATCGGATGTGAGATAGGGCTCACACTCAGCACCGTTGATAACCAGTGTTTTTACGCGTTGTTTAAGTGCAAGATTGAATTTCAGCGCGGAAGGGAAGGTCGCACCACCCAAACCAACAATGCCTGCTGCTTGTACACGCTCTGCAATCTCTTTTTCAGATAAACGGAACGGATCTTCAGGTGGTGTTGGCAGTTCAACCCACTGGTTCTTTCCGTCACTTTCAATGACGATGCATTTAACCGGTAGACCAGAAGGGTGAGGTGCTTTATGTTCTTCAACTTCAATCACGGTGCCTGACGTAGGTGCGTGAATGTTGGCGGACACATTGCCCTGGCCTTCAGCAATCAATTGGCCTTTTAAAACCATATCTCCAGCGTTCACAATCGCCTTGGCCGGTTCGCCAATATGTTGTAACAACGGAACGTAGAGGCGTGAAGGGGTAGGAAAGGAAAGAATGGCCTCAGTGGTGGTTGAGGTTTTATTCCCTTCCGGGTGAACTCCGCCTTTAAATTTATAAAACTTCATACGCAGTCTTTTTTAATAAAGTTAAGGAGATTTTGAACAAGTCTATGGATTCTTGGTTCTTGCCCACAGGGGCCTTCTGACATATTTGTTTTCGGTGTCACGAGTTCTCGACAGGCTTCTGCATGCTTTCGAAAGCGTGTTTTGATAACAATTTGTCTGTAAGCCTGAGTATCCATAGACTTATCCAGAGGTTCCTATCGTTATGCCGCAGCTAAACCGCCTGACTGTGGTTGTTCTGGTTTTTGCCAGCGCCACGTGCTCAGGGTTTCTGGAATTTCGTTAAGTACCAAACATTCAGTGGGGCAGATATCAACGCATGCGCCACATCCCGTGCAGGCATCTGCAATAACGGTGTGAATCATCTTGGGGGCGCCGACGATGGCATCTGTTGGGCATGCTTTAAAGCAGCGCGTGCAACCGATGCATGTCGCTTCTCTTACAAACGCCAACATAGGGCCTTTGTCTTCCATGTCAGAAAGGTCGGCCTCTACACCAAGTTTGTCAGCCAGTTTTTCAGCCAAGGCTCGGCCT
>JBNKYV010000131.1:0-4371 GCA_050301075.1 Gammaproteobacteria bacterium | reverse complement strand
TTTACCTATCACCTCTTTCACCTCAACGCGTCCTTCTGCAAGCGGATGTTTAGCGCGAATCTCAGGCGACGCATCGGGATTATTCATCGTGTATTTGCGCAACCAGTTTGAAAGATACTTCTGCACATCAGCCGCATCAGTAAACGAGCCGACTTTTTCGCGCCCCATGACCTTTATGTAATGAGAAAAACGCGAGATACACATCATATAGTGCAACATGGCTGAAATGCGCGCATTCACAGTCGCGATGCGGGTGTCGTATGTTGGCGGCTTATGCAGGGATGGATTACTGTAATACACCGCATATTCGGTACCCTTGCTGTGACAAAGCGAGATAAAACCAAAATCGCTTAACACCTTTTCCAATTCGTCTGTGATCAGAATGTCTGTAGTGATTTTGTTGATAGTGCCCTTGCTATCAGTAGCATAGCTTTCAAGTGGCAGGCCCGACACAACACCCCCACCATGCACACCCTGCGCAGCACCACGAATATCAGTAAACCAGCCACTTTCCGAAAATGCACGCACTAACACAGCGCCATAGGCATAACAGGCATTACCCCATAAATACCCGGAGCCGTCTGGTTTAGTGATATCCTCCTGGAAGACAAAACCATCATGGCGAAAGTTATCTGTCGAATACGGTAAGCGCATTAATACTTTAGGCACGGTAATGCCTACGAAGCGACTGTCTGGCGTTTCGCGAAAACTATTCCACTTAATATATTCCGCCTGCCCAAAAATCGCCTCGAAGTTTAAAGGCAGCCCTAACTCAGAAAAACGATCCAATCCAAATAACGCAGGCGATGCTCCAACAATAAATGGTGCAAACGCCGCCGCGGCAACCTGAGACATTTCACTCAGGCCAAATAGATCATCTAACTGATACCCTTCACCGGGGCGATGGCGAATTTCATAATCTCCCAATAACACTCCGTAGGGTTGACCGCCCGACATACCAAATTCTTCGTTATAAATTTTGCGAAAGATCTGACTCTGATCAAAATCGATCGCGCGTTCAAAATCTTTGATCACATGTTGCCAGGAGGCATTAAGAATACGTACTTTGACCTTGCTTAACTCATCCACCTGATCCAGCAAATACAAAAGACCTCGCCATGTAGCTTCGAGCTTTTGAAATCTTGGGTGATGAATAATGGTGTTAATTTGTTCGTTCAACAAACCATCAATGGTAGCGATGCTGCGATCAATCGCTTGTAACAACACTTTCTTACGCTCTTCAAGAGAACCTTGTTCTGGGATATTTACCTTAGCAACAGCAAGAAACGATTTAAGGCGCACCTCTAACGAGTCTGCATTGCACAGCTCATCGACAGGTGTTTTCTCTTTAAGTCTTGCCTCTTCCGTAGCATGCAGAATTGAGGAAAGAAAGTCAGCGGTGACCGCCATTGAGTATCCTTTAAACATAAAAAGCACCTGCAGATAAACTGCAGGTGCTTTTTAAAGACATCGGATTAGCTTGATTGAGGAATACGAGCCACCATGCGTAAAGACGCTGTCAGCTCTTCCATTTGCAACCAAGGACGTAACCAGGCAACAGCGTTATAGCTGCCAGGTGCCCCAGGAATCTCTTTCACCTCAACCTTGGCATCAGCCAATGGGAATTTGGCTTTCAACTCTGGACCAGAGTTTGGATTTGCATTCACATAACCCTTGATCCATTTGTTTAACCAAGCTTCTGCATCGCTGGCTTCCATGAATGAACCCACTTTGTCGCGAGCCATCACTTTCAGGTAATGAGCAATACGCGAGGTCGCCATGATGTATGGCAGACGCGCAGAGATCGCAGCATTTTCAGTCGCAGCGGGATTATCATACACTTTTGGTTTTTGCGCTGTTTGCGCACCGAAGAAGACCGCGTAGTCGGTATTCTTATAGTGACACAGCGGCAAAAAGCCCAGTTTGCTCAGTTCTGCTTCACGGCGGTCTGTGATACCTACTTCTGTTGGACATTTCTGGTCAACATCACCGTCGTCACTCACAAATGTGAATGAAGGTAATCCTTCAACCTTACCGCCACCTTCTGCGCCACGAATAGCCGTACACCAGCCGTTTTCAGCAAAGGCTCGTGTTAAGGTTGTGCCCATCACGTAAGCCGCATTCATCCAGTTGAATTCGTCGTGGTTAGGTTCACCGTCTACATGACCAAACTCTTCATAGTTAAATGCTTCTACTGGCTTGGTATCTTGACCGTAAGGCAGACGCGACAAAGTACGTGGCATAACCAAGTTCACAAAACGCGCATCATCAGATTCGCGGAATGAACGCCACTTGGCATACTCAACAGATTCAAAAACTTTTTCAAGATCACGCGGTTTAGACATCTCAGTCCAATCTTCAAAACCAAACAGACCTGGCCCCGGTGAAGTGACAAATGGACAGAACGATGCTGCAGCAACACCAGACATATTGGTCAACAGATCGATGTCTTCTGGATGATTGGTAAACTCATAATCTCCAATCAAAGCGCCGTATGGCTCGCCGCCGGGTGAACCAAACTCTGTTTCATAAAGCTTTTTGAAGATTTGGCTTTGGTCAAACTCAACCGCTTTATCCAGGTCTTTGAACAGTTCGCGCTTGCTAACATTAATCAGCTTGATTTTCAGTGAAGCGCCCGTTTCGCTATTCATGACCAAGTGATTCAGGCCGCGCCATGTACCTTCCAGTTTTTGGAACTTTTCGTGGTGCATAACTGCTGCCAATTGACGAGAAATGGCTTGATCGATAGCCGCTACAGCCTTATCGATAGTAATGCTTAGATTCTTGTCCCAGGATACGGTCCCTTTCAGAGCCTCTTCAGCCAGGGTACGCATCAGCTCTTCTGCACGAGAAGGTTCGGTCTGCTTGGTAACAGAGATCGCTTGATCAAGGAGGCTTAAACCTTCGGCTTCGACCGCTTCAGCAACCTGACCTTGTGCTTGTTCTTCTGCACTACTCATTATTTATCCTCCTTGTCTGCGCCCACACCCACTTCTTCAGAGAGTTTTTTCAGTTGGTCACTGTCTTGCAGGATATTTTCCAGCAGACCTTCCAGTTCTTCAGAACGATCAACTTTGGTCATCAGATCGCGCAATGAATCACGCGTTTCTTTCAGTTTTCTCAATGGCTCAATCTGATTGACGATTTTTTCTGGGTCAAAATCATCCATCGAATTGAATCCCAGTGATACAGCCATTTCGCTGCCATCACCTGCCAGAGTATTTTCAACTTTAAGCTCAAGTCCGGGAGTCATCTTAGCCATGATGCTGTCAAAGTTGTCGCGATCAATCTGAACAAACTTACGATCTTTCATCGGCTTGAGTGGCGAAGTTGGATCTCCGGAGAAATCTCCCATCACCCCTACTACAAAAGGCAGCTCTTTAGCGACTGTTGTGCCTTCGGTTTCAACATCGTATTTAATGTGAACGCGGGGCTTACGGACCCTATTCAGCTTATCGTGTATGCTTGCCACTCTTTTGGTCTCCTAGTTTTTGTAATATTTGGGGATCTGTAAAACCACATCCAACCCAGACGTACATACCGTTACCGCCTGCTTAAGCCCCATAAAAACAGTTCTTATCTACGTTTTTTAGCGGGTTCCTCAACTGGAATCCCCGTTAATTTAAAATAGTCCATTCTGGCTCGATCATCACCAATCAATTCAGATAATAGATCGGGCAATGACAAATTACTCCAGTGTACAGCCTGCTCTAACGCATACGACACCGGCGAATGCGGCTCTGTTTGGCGAAAGAATTCAGCAATCTTCAACATGATGCGGTGCGCATCTTCGCGCGAACTGATTGTAGTGTCGCCAATAGAAATTGAAACCGATGCTGGATCAGACGCCACCGCGGCGGGCGCTGCTTGAGGAACTGGCGCCGCAGCAGGTGCTTCTACTTCAGGCTGCGCAGGCGCAGCCTCTTGGGCTGGCTTGGCACCAATATCTTTAGCGATAAAACCAACCACTTCTTTAATACGGTTTAAACGGTTACGGATGTTGGAACTGGGAGGTGAATCATGACCACAACGTTCGTCCAGCGCGGCTGTTAAGGTTGAAAAGGCCTCGATGCATTGATCCAGATCCTCTTTCAACTCGCTATAAAACTCGGGCGAGGTTTCCAACACATCCTGCTGGATCATCTCCAGGGTAATGGCGCCAGATGAAACGCGCGCATCTTTTTTCTTGGGATCGGTAATCTTTTCAATGTCGAGCGCCTGCTCGTAGTTCCAGGTGGCAAACGGGCCGTTATAACCCGCTGTGAGAGGCACTTTGTTCAATGGCACCATTAAGGTGCCTTCTCCGCCTTCGCCATTTAAACCTGTTAACGGTGCAACGCGGGTTTCGATACCATCCTCATCAGGCATGGG
>JBNKYV010000130.1:0-14082 GCA_050301075.1 Gammaproteobacteria bacterium | reverse complement strand
CATTAAGATAATGTAGCGTCAACTGAAAGCAGGAAGTAAGGATGGCTTGCTATCCGCTGGCAAACAGAAATCGATTTAAACTTTCCATGAGCGGACGATGCTATTATTAGCAATTATTGTTGTCTGAATTGAGCTGGATGTGACATGGTAACTCCCCCCCCAAATATTGTGCTGATTGGCGCCGGAATCATGAGCGCTACATTAGGTGTTTTGCTGCGCAAGCTGATGCCTGAGGCGAATATTACGATTTTCGAACGACTTGACCGGGTAGCGGCTGAGAGTTCAGACCCCTGGAATAACGCTGGCACCGGCCATTCCGCTTTTTGTGAGCTGAACTACACGCCGATGAAAGATGGCGCGGTGGATGTGAGCAAAGCGCTGGAGATTGCCCACCATTTTGAGGTTTCCAAAGAGCTATGGGCTTATTTGGTAGAGTCCGGCTGTGTGCCGTACGACGCGCCTTTTATCAATAACATCCCGCACATGAGTTTTGTGTGGGGAGATGAGAACGTCGATTTTCTCCACAAACGCTTTGAGGCCATGCGTGGCCATCCTATTTTTCAGGATATGAGTTATTCCACCGATCGCGAGCAGATTACCGAATGGGCGCACTTGATCATGGAAGGCCGCGAAGGTGACGATGCCGTAGCCGCTACCCGTATGGATGCCGGTACAGATGTTAACTTTGGTCGTGTCACCCATCACATGATCGATTACCTGGAGCAGCAGGGCGGCGTCGAGGTGCATCTGGATCACAGTGTGAAGGATTTTGAGCGCTGCAAAAAGGGTGGCTGGACGATTTCTGTCGAGAATCTGGCTACAGGAAAAAGCCGTGAGGTACAGGCCGACCATATCTTTATCGGTGCAGGTGGTGGCACGCTGCCATTGCTGGATAAAACCGGTATTGAAGAAGCTAAAGGTTATGGTGGTTTTCCTATCAGCGGTCAATTCCTGCGCTGTACCAATCCCGAAGTGATTAATCAGCACCGCGCCAAGGTGTATGGTAAGGCGGCTGTGGGTTCGCCTCCTATGTCGGTACCGCATTTGGATACACGCGTCATCGATGGTGAGCGTACGCTCTTCTTCGGGCCTTATGCCGGTTTTACTACCAAGTTCTTGAAGAAAGGTTCTTACTTTGATTTGCCCTTGTCGATAGAGATGCACAACGTGTGGCCATTGTTATCCGCCGGTTTTCGCAACGTTGAGTTGACCAAATATCTCATCGAGCAAGTGACCAACTCATTTGATGATCGTTTTGAAGAGCTGCTGGTCTATTTCCCTAATGCCGAAAAAGCGGACTGGGAAGAGATCGTTGCCGGGCAGCGTGTACAGATCATCAAGAAAGATAAAGAGCAGGGCGGTGCATTGAAGTTTGGTACGGAGATCGTCAGCTCTGCAGACCGTTCCGTCGCTGCATTGCTGGGTGCTTCGCCCGGCGCATCGACTTCTGTTTCTATCATGCTGGGTGTGGTTGAGCGCATGTTTCCTGAACAGATCAAGAGTGACACCTGGCAGGAAACGATTCGCACCATGATTCCTTCATTTGGTCAGTCTCTGATTGATGATGGTGAATTGTGCCTGCAAACCCGTGCACGCACCTCTGCGGTTTTGCAGTTGTGTGATAGTCACAAATAAACGATATTTTTAACGCGCTGTGCCTAATTCTGGGGGCAGCGCGAGCTCCTCCTTGTAGCGCTCCAAACGCGGCAAATAATTGCCCCGGTTACGCCCCCTTACCGCCAGAGTGATCCGTGGTTCAACGGGATCGCAGGAAATATATTCGTTTAAACATCTAGTTACAGCTGCGTGCTTTTAGTGGCATTGCCATTGCATAAAGCTGTTTTATGAAACGCTTTAGCCGTATCCGATTCTTAAATAACTATCTAGCCCCCTTGATGCTGGCTGTGTTGGGTTTTGCGCCCTTGTTCGTACAGGGGGCGCATGCCGCAGACAGGTCCACACTGGTGTTTCTGCCTGTCCAGGGAAAAGGTCTTAGCCCTCAAGAGAAGGATGTGCTGCGCACCACGCTGGAAGAAGGATTGGCAAAGCGCTACCGCGTGTATAGCGGTGCGGAGGTTGATAGTAAGTTAAAGCGCATCAGCAAACAGGGCTGTGACGAAATGAGTTGTTTGAAACAGCTGGCACATAGCTTTAACGCTGATTTGGTAGGGCGTGCTGTTGTTCTGGCTGTGGACGGCGGCTTTATGCAGACGTTTGAAATAAAAAATGTCACAGCTAACGAATTTGTCTCGTCGGTAAACACGCCTTGCCGAGGTTGTGACTTCCTCGATATCAGCTCGACTTTTAAGCAGATGGTTCGCCCTCAAACGGTGACTACCTTGCAAACCATAAATCTGCCTCAGGAAACAGAGATGCTGACAACATCTCTTGATGGAAGTGTGAATTCAAATGCCAGCGCAATGTTGGTCATTAATACTCATCCAGCTCAGGCGGAGGTATACATGAATGACCATCTGTTGGGTGTTACTCCTTTTCAATACGTAGGGCACGAGGCGGGAGAAAAATTGGTATTACGCCTAGAAAAAGAGGGATATGCAGGCAAGCTGATTCCGCTTTCTCTTAAAACGGGTGTAAATGAATTATTGAATATCGAACTGCAACCGGTAGTGAGGTCAGTTGTGGTTTCATCACAACCCTATGAACGGGGCGCACGCATTTATGTAGATAATGAACCGTACGTCATGGGGTATGTGCCAGCGAGACTAACACTTCCAGCAGGGCGCCACCTGTTACGTGTGGAAGGGGAGCAGCACTCAGGCCGGGCGTGGGTAGATGTAGGGGGAGAAAAGGCAGATGGTGTGACTGTTCCTCTGTTACCAGTAGGCTCCAGGGAACTGCGTATCAATACGGATATGGAAAATCCCTATGCCTTTCAGTTGGAGCTGGACTATGAGCTGGTGGTCGGTTCTGAAGAGCCTATTCAGACGCCACGTCTCTCATCGAATCAAGACTATGTCGCTTATGTGGTGAATAATGGCGAGGGGGATGTTCTATATGCGCAAAGCCTTATTGATGGCACTCGGCAGATTATGCTTAAACAGCTCGCGAATGGTTTGGACTATTCATTTTATCATCGCTCATTAGTGATATGGGATAACGGGCGCAAAGTAACTCAGTTGCCACTTGCAGAGAATAGAGTGCAAGTTAAGACCTATGGCACCGAGAAAAAAGCACAAGAGAGACTTTCTGCTACATCACTCTCTTCAAATGTTTTGCAGGATGATGTTAAAAAGCGTCTGCTTGCCGACTTAAGAGCGTTGTTATCAAAGAAATATAAGCTGTCGGAAAATGATGAAACATCCAAATCGCTTAAGGCTGACTTTGATGTAAGAGAAATCACAGACGGATATCTGTTAAGCATTAGTATCGTGGATGCTTCTTCTAGCGAGATGATTGTCTCCATGGCTGACTCCTGCCGTGAATGTGATGCTGAAGAGTTGTTTGAACGTTTTAAACGGATGGTGGACGATGACTAGGTTGTTTGCCATTGTCTGGTTGAGTCTGTTTGCTTTGTCTGGCTGTTTCTCTCAAAGCAATATTAAGCCGATCGCCTGTGATACGAAATCAAAACAGGTAAAACCTGTTTGGGTACCGGGTGGCATGCAAGCACCGGGGTATTTGATTGGTGTAGGATCGGCTGCGTACAACGGAGATATGGGGGAGAGTCTAATTGTCGCCACCAAACGCGCCCGTGCGGATCTGGGGGCGGCTATTCGATCTCATGTGAGTCAAACCGTCTCCTCTCGACTAAGTGTAAATAAAACCAATAAACGTGAAAGAGTAGATGAAGAGAGTCACATACTCACGCAGGCTACAACACAAATGATGTTGGATAATGTAAAACGTGTTGCCAGCTGGCAGGATTCTGATACCTGCGAACTTTGGGTGTTAGTGCAGCTTGAAGAAGCGGAGTTAGAGAGCCGTTTTGCAAAGGCGAGAAGCCAGCGCCTTCTTAAACAGGCAGAAAAGTTATTTAGTGACGCGAATGACAATAATTATTCATTAGCAAAGCGAATTGATGCCATGGAAGAAGCGCAACAGCTTCTTGATGGTATTGACTTTGGTCTTTTACCATCACATAAACAGAGTTTATATCAGGGCCGATATGCCAGTCGATTTAATGCGCTTATGGCGCAGGTTAAGCAGCATGAGACGTTGCTGTTGATCAATTCTGCAAGCCCCGCTGGAGCGATGCTAAAACCGGATTTGGCATCGCTGATTACACAACAGGTGTCTGCAACGTGGCTGAAACAGCACTATGATTGTCAGCAGTTGTCAGTTTGCTTGAGCGTGGCGAGACAAGCCAGGGCAAAGCGGATGTTGCTTGTCAGTTATGTAGCACAAACTCAATTGGGTGTAATGGGAAGCGACCGAGGTATTGTCGAGATTACAGCGACCGCTTACGATGTCGATAGTGGGCGTGAATTAGCAGAGCTCGTGAAAGGTAGAGGTGAAACCTTTGCCTTCGACGGGCGAATAGAATGGCGACAAGCCATGCAGAGAGCACTGGCGATGGCCAGCATTCAATCTTTGCTGACGAATAAGTGGAGGAAGTAGTGATGAATAAATTAATAAGTGCCATCAGCCTAACTGTTGTTGCATTTACGTTGGCTGCTTGTAGCAGCACAGGTAAACGTGGCGAGGAGCTTGCCTGCTTTTATCCTGATGCATTATCTGTTCAGGCCCCGGGATGGGTGTGCGAACAGCCGGTTGATGGTGTGCAGGTTTCCGCCGTCGGTTCTTATCGAGCGACTAAAGCTGGCGTGCAATTCCAGAAAAATCAGGCCGTGGCGGCAGCGCGTAATCAACTTGCGGCTAATATGCGCATCCACGTGCGTCAGCTAATCAAGAATTACACCGCTGTAACAGGTATGGGTGAAGCGGAAACGGTTGATGCCGTGAGTAGTGATGTGAGCAAACAGATCACTAAAGAGACGCTCTACGGATCAAAACTGTATCAATACGTGGTTAATCCAGAAACCGGCACTATGTATGCCGTGGTAGGGGTAGACCCCGCCAATACTCTGCGCAACGCGCAAACAGCATTACAAACCAGTTATAAAAACAATCAGGCCATGTGGCAGCGCTTTCTGGCGGATAAAGAGCATAATAGCTTGGATGAAGAGATTCGGAAGATCTCCAGGGGGTATTAACTTTCAGGGGCTGTGGCGCAATAATTGAAGTTTATTGCGCCCTATGAACTACATAAAATTCAGATAAAACGACACGGAAGTCGATCGTCCCTCATAGCGCCAGGTGTTGCCAATCAAACCGTGAGAGTAGCGATAATACTCTGTGCCACCTTGCAAGTTACCGCTGCTGTTATCTAAAGACCATACTACTTTTACAACCACGTCTTGGGTTGATGCGAAATCAAATAACGGCGCACTGACTTCCAGTGATTTAATATTGAGTTTTGTGCTGGTGGCGTATTCACCGAGATTTTCATCGTCACCGCTTTCATACATTTGTTTCATTCTTTCGACATGTTCGGTGAGATATTCTGCCGAGAGTTGCAGTTCGATCTCTTTTACCAGTTTTTCGTTGCTGGTTTGTTCGTCGAACGTGGCGGCTCTGAAACTGACAATGCCGATCAATACAACGCCTCCGATAACGGCTTGCCAGCCGGTCAGCTTAATCTCTTTTTCAGGCATGATTGTGCTCCCAATGTCGTTTTTCAGTGCTGTTGACTGTATCGGCGGGGGGAGCTGTTTTGTGAATTTTCGGGGTTATATGGCTATCGCAGCTTTAACGCACTTGAGTACGCCGTAATCAAATTCACCTTCAAGGTCATCAAAAATCGGTTTGAGTTTGTCGCCGTCGTTCTGTTCGAAGGCGAAGCGGATGCGCTTCATTTCGTCATCGGAAAGCTCAATGGCATCTTCCAGATCGATGTCGCCGCTTTCAATGGCCTGCGAGAGGTGGGTGTAGATGGTGGAGACTTTTAGGTCGCGCGAGTGGGCGATCTCCAATGGTGTTTTGCCTTGGCAAAGCAGCATCAGGGTTTCATCTATGGTGTCTGATTTTTGGGCTGCATCACTGCCGTGTTCGATGATGACATCGACAAAGGCTTCACCATAGGCATCCAGTTTGCGTTCGCCTACGCCAGAGATGCGCGAGAACTGTTCCAGATTTTGAGGCTGGCGTTCCATCATCTCCATCAGCGTTGCATCATGGAAGATCATATAGGCAGGTATACCTTGTTCTTCAGCCAATTGGCGACGGCATTCGCGCAGCGCGTTCCAAAGTTTATTGTCTGCCTCTTTGCTGAATTGTTTGGAAGACTGTTTGCGCTCGCTTTTGCTGCTTTTTACCAGTTTGCGCAGGTGTAGTTCTGTTTCACCGCGCAGTACCGGGCGTGCTGCTTCTGTGAGATGCAGGCCGCCGTAGCCTTCCAGGTCTACGCTCAGTAACCCCAGTGAGATCAATTGGCGGTAGATGGCGCGCCATTCGTTACTGGTGAGCTCTTTTCCAATACCGTAGGTGCTGACGTTGGTATGGCCAAACTGTTTGAGGCGGTCGCTTTCACTGCCGCGCAGCACATCTATTAAATAGTTAACGCCGAAACGCTGGCCGGTGCGGTGTACGCAAGAAAGCGCCTTTTGTGCAGCGACGGTGGCATCCCAAGTTTGCGGTGGCGTCAGGCAGTTATCGCAATTGCCGCAGGGTTGATCCATGTGATCGCTAAAATAGTTTAATAACGATTGGCGACGGCAGCTGGTGATTTCGCATAGGCCGAGCATAGAGTCTAGCTTATGGCGCTCGACGCGCTTATGGTTTTCATCGGCCTCTGAACTCTCTTGCATCTGGCGCAGGGTGATGACGTCTTGCAGACCGTAGTTCATCCAGGCGTCGGATGGCAGACCGTCACGTCCGGCACGGCCAGTCTCCTGATAATAGGCTTCAATGCTTTTGGGTAGGCTTAGATGAGCAACAAAGCGTACATCCGGTTTGTCGATGCCCATGCCAAAGGCGATGGTAGCGACGATGATGATGCCATCCTCACGTAGAAAGCGTTCCTGATTTCGCTGGCGGTCTGCCTGCGACATACCCGCATGGTAGGGCAGGGCGTTCATGCCTTTGTCGCGCAGCCATTGGGCAGTGTCCTCTACCTTTTTACGTGATAGGCAATAGACGATACCGGCTTCACCCTCATGTTCATTGCGGATAAAACGCAGCAGCGCATCTCGGGCGTTACCCTGATTCTCGGTAATTCGGTAGCGGATATTGGGGCGATCAAAGCCGCTGTTGAATACTTTGGCGTTTTGTAGTGCTAAGCGCTGGATGATCTCTTTACGTGTCGGTTCGTCCGCTGTGGCAGTGAGCGCGATACGTGGGACGTTAGGAAATTGTTCGTGCAACACCGAGAGTTGAATGTATTCCGGGCGGAAATCGTGGCCCCATTGCGATACGCAGTGTGCTTCGTCGATTGCGAAGAGCGAGATGTGTATGCGCTCCAGCAGCCCTAGCATGCGCGGCATCATCAATCGTTCCGGTGCGACATAAAGCAGATCCAACTGATCGTTCATCAGCTGTGATTCAATCTCTGCCGCTTCAGAGGCGCTTAGGCTGGAGTTGAGATAGGCGGCGCTGACGCCATTCTGCTGCAAAGCAGCTACCTGATCTTGCATCAAGGCAATCAGGGGCGAAACCACAATTGCCGTACCATTGCGGGCCAGAGCGGGAATCTGATAACAAAGGGATTTGCCGCCACCTGTGGGCATCAGGACCAAGGCATCACCGCCATTGACGATTTGATCGACAATCTCGGCCTGATGGCCGCGGAAAGCCTCATAACCGAAGGTGTGTTGCAGGATATGGAGTGGTGATTGGCTGGTGGTTTCTACATGCATGGCGCGATTATATCGGGTTTCGCGGCAGTACAGCACGAGCGTGCTAAAATCTCGCGCATATCAAATAGTTATTCGAGAGCAGTAGAGATGGATGATTACGCCTTCACCCTGGAAATGGCCGTGCGCGACTATGAATGCGACATGCAGGGTATCGTCAACAACAGTGTGTACCAAAACTATTTGGAGCACGCCCGTCATGAGTATCTGAAATCAGTCGGGCTTGATTTCGCGGAATACACCCGTAAAGGAATTCATTTGGTTGTCTCTCGTGCCGAGCTGGATTACAGGGCCTCCCTAACCAGTGGCGATGAGTTTGTAATAGGGCTCAACTTCGTGCGCGAATCCAAAGCACGTTTTGCTTTTTATCAGGATATCTATAGAAAAGCAGATGACAAACTGGTGATGAAGGCCAAGATTATTGGCACAGCGCTGAGTCAGCGGGGGAGGCCGGAGATACCTGAAGAGTTGAGCGATTTGTTGGGGTAGTTACTCGAACAGATCAATAGTAAAGTTGTTCGGACATGTAGCTTTTGTAGTTTATAAGGATGTATTGGGGGTAGTTGTGTTGGGTCGTGGTTTTTTCTCTTCAGCCGTTTGGGCTGTTGCCTTTGGTTTTTTCTTTTTAATTTCATTCAGCGGTGGCGCAAATGCCGCTATAGCATTAGCTGGGAGTGGTTCTATTTCCGGGATGATTAAAAATGCCTCTGGTGAGGCAATTCCTGGGGGGAAAGTTTATTTGCTCGATGACAATATTGGCTATCTGGCTACCAGCAATATTGATTCTAATGGGCGTTATATTTTTGAAGGCTTGTTTGAGGGTGACTATTATCTAGTGACTGATAACGGTTCGAATTATGTGGACATGATCTATCCCAATGAGGTGTGTGGATATGCCTGCTATGGGCCTAATACAAACCTTTTTGGGCCTGTAAGTCATCTTGACGACTATTATCTTTTTGGCGAACCTGTTCAGGTCGTAGGCAATGCGGAATCGTCTGCTGACTTTACGTTGGCTAAAGGCGTAACATTTTCTGGTCGCGTGGTGGATGATTTAACGGGAGAGCCTATTCCCGGTATTACAGTTAATCTTAAAGATGACTACCAACACAATACATTAGAATCCGCATATACAGACGCTGAAGGCAATTTCTTTTTCGAAACAGATTTGCCTGATGGTAGTTATCTTCTCTACACCTATAACGAACAAAACTATATTGATGTTGCCAGCGACGGTTCTGGCTGCGATTGGAATTGTTCCGCTATGTTTGCTGATTATCCTGGCGTTAGTTTTTTGTATGCAGAGCAAGGCCAAGACCTGCTGGATATTAACTTTCGCTTGCGCAAAGGTGCTGTCATTTCCGGATATGTAAAAGACCATGCAGATGACACTCCTGTTACTGGTGCTTTAGTCATAGTTCGCAATGGGGCTGCTAGAGAGTATGTATATACCGATAGTCTCGGGTATTACCAAACATTTCAGGGATTGGCGGCTGGAGAATACTCAGTGGTTGTTAGGAGTTCAGATTATGTTTCTGAATGTATTGGCGAGCCACACTGTTCTGATACCGAAAAATTAACGCTATCAGCTCAGGAGAGTCGGGAAAACGTTAACTTCGCTATGCGCCGTGGTGGAAGTATAGCGGGATCGGTTACTAAGAAGGATGATGGTAAGCCTGTCTCATATAGAACGCTATATATTTATTCTCAAGCTGGAGAGAGACTGGATTCTACCTTTATAGACAGCCATGGTAACTATGAAAGCGATAGCAATCTCGAAAGCGGTAGTTACATTGTTTGTATGCAGGGTATTTATGGTACTCCTGGTTATCTTGATCATTGTATTGGTGCTGTACCTGATGATTGCTATTGGTGTTATGGTTCGTCCGAGGTTTCAGGTGATTTTATATCGGTGACTGAGGGACAGGTGACTCGTGGCGTGGATCTCCAACTTAGGTTGGGCGGTGGTATATCTGGCAATGTAACGGATAGAAATACGGGGGAGCCGATAGGTAATGCCTATGTTTGGACGTATGACTCAGAGGGAAATTCTGTCGCTGGAATGTCTGTTAGCGATGAGGGAGCCTTTGGACGTAATTCTGGGTTAAAGAATGGTACCTATTACATGATGGCTGGTGCAGTCGGGTATCACAATGAATGTTTCGGTGGTGTTAGAAATTGCGCTCCCTACTTATCACCTGATCCTACGCTGTCGAAAGGAAATCCTGTTGTAGTGGTTGAGGGGCAGATGACCACGGATATAAATTTTCAGTTAAGCAAAATAGATGAAGGGGCCCCATCTGTTGGCGGTACTGTATTAGGTCACGTGATCAATGGGGAAAATGGTAGATCACTTTCCAATGTCGCTGTTCACTTTGATAGTGAAGTTGATTGGTATCACGACGATTCAGATGACCGTGGGCGCTATCTGATTAGAAATGTGCAGGCAGGTATTTTTCCTGTTGACACTAATAATTATCAAGGTTTCATAAATATTAAGCCTGCTAGTTGGGGAATGCAGCTTCCTTCACTTGAACTGGATTTTTCAGGACTGGGCGAAGGGGAGATCGTAAAAAATGTAAATATTGAACTGGAAAAAGGCGCAAGAATACTTGGAAGCATATTGGATGAAGCTACGGGCGAGCAGCTGGATGGCTGGGTTGCCGTTTTTGATATCAATGGTAATCCAGTTGACTATGGTGTGACAGGCTCCGTCAAAGATGGTGAGTACGTGATAGAAAGTGGCCTGACAGCTGGCAATTATTATCTGCGCACTATTAATAGTGAAAACTATATTGATGAATATTATGGTGGGGGATCTGTTATCGGTGCTGTTCCGTTCGAATCAGAGATACCGTTTGAAGTGGCAGTAGATCAAGTTGGGAAAGATATCCGTTTGGATTTTGAACTTGGCAAGGGTATTGAGATTACCACTCATGTTTACGACCAAGAGACTGGGCTGCCCCTAGAGAATTACATGATAAATGTATTTGATGCCAATGGTTACTGGGTTTATGGAATGCATTCGTATAGGAATGAGCTGTTCACGGACGGTGGGTTGGGTGAGGGTGAGTACTATTTCTTTGTCAGTGCCGTGGGCTATGAGAACGTTGTGAATAACGTTGGCCCGCAATCTTATGAAGATTATGTATGTGATGCAGGTTGGTGTAGGCTCAATTTAGAAGCTATTGACGTTGAACCAATTTCAGTGTCGGCGATGGGAAATAAAACGGTTAGGTTTGAATTAGCCCGATCTTCTAGTACTGAACAAACCAGTGAAACTTCTACTGGTGGTGGCAGCGGAGCCATTGGTAATGTATTCCTGCTTGTTCTGCTTCTTGGCTATTGGCGTGCCACAAAAAACATTCCACGTCGAAACGCGCTAATTCATTAACTCTTAAAATACTTCTCCACAAAATGGTCCGCTTATCAGGAATTACTGATTCCGATAAGCGGGCTTGTCTTTATTTGAAATAGTTTTAAACTGATCTACGACAGGCTCTTGGGGGAGATGTCTGTAGTTAATAAAATTCTTAAGTAATTAGTTGCCGGTTTTAAGGTTTCTTAAGTTCAAATCCCTTGAACTGTCTTGTATGAAATTTATTCTCATTCAAGGGGGACTTATGCCCGCAACTCGTGATCTGCTCAAATCTGAGCGCCCGTTTTCGCTTTCTACTATTTCATTACCGCATCGCAGCGTTGGTAAGTATTACTCATCGCCAGTGGATTGGCGTAATGAGGTGCTTTATTTCTTGTTGGTTGATCGTTTTAGCGATGGCAAAGAGGCGAGCCGTAAAAAACTAAATAGGAATAAGATTGCGGCGTCACGTCCTAATGGGTGGCGTTGGGATAAATGGAGTGAGTCGGGAGGTGATCGCTGGCAGGGTGGAACCATCAAAGGTGTGACTTCCAAGCTCGATTATCTAAACAAACTGGGTATTACAACGATTTGGTTAAGTCCTGTTTTTAAACAGCGTGCTCACCTAAATACATTTCACGGGTATGGTATTCAGGATTTTCTTGATGTTGATCCTCGCTTCGGCACGCGTGAGGAGTTGGCTAATTTGGTTAAGGAAGCCCACGATCGTGGTATTCGTGTGTTGCTGGATATTATCTTTAATCATTCGGGAGAGAATTGGGTTTATCCTGATGATGTGAATGGCGGTAAGTACACGCCTGTCTATACCCCAGGACGATATCCCTTTGGTCAATGGCTGGGAGAGTCTGGTGAGTTAATCAATGATATCAGCGAGATTGATGATGAAGATGACGCTGTGTGGCCCCAAGAGTTTCAGAACCCTGAGTATTACACGCGCGCAGGCTCTGGCAGTCTCGGCAACGGTAGTATTGATGACCCTCATGCTGAACACAAACGCAGCGATTTTATTACGCTGCGCGACTTTAATTTAGAGAACCCTGAGGTATTAACCTATTTAGCTGAGACCTATATGTATTGGATTGCGTTAACCGATTGCGATGGTTTTCGTATAGATACATTGAAGCATGTTTCGCCTGAGCAGGGGCGCAATTTCTGCGGCATGATAAAAGAGTATGCAGCATCACTGGGGAAAGAGAATTTTTTTCTTGTTGGTGAAGTGGCGGGGGGAGATTACAACCAGGATCGTTATCTCGATCTTTTGCAGCGCAATTTGAACGCGGTGTTGGATATTGGTGAAATGCGTTTGAGTTTGAATGGCGTGGCAAAAGGTTTGCAACACCCAAATGATTATTTTCGTGGCTTCAACATGCGTGATGAGCGCATGGGCTCTCACCGCTCTTTGGGTAATAAGCATGTATCGATTGGCGATGATCATGATTGCGTGATGGGGGAAAAGCTGCGGTTTTCAGTTGATGCGGCTTCACCCCATCAAGTCACAGCAGCGGTTGCTATGCAGCTTTTCTCTTTAGGTATTCCGTGTATCTACTACGGTACTGAACAAAGTTTATCCGGGCCTGAGCCGTCTGAACGTAAATGGTTACAAAACTATGGATCGAATGATCGTTATCTTCGTGAGGCGATGTTTGGGCCAGAGCGTCCGTTGGCCAGCGGTCTGAGAGGCCTTAAAGAGGGTAACGATAGATTTGATACGGAGCTTCCAGGATTCGGTCCGTTTGGTACGGCGGGATATCATGTGTTTGATAATAAATCGACTGCTTACTTGCGCATTGCAGAGATGACACGCATTCGAAAACTTTATCCCGCGTTATCAAAGGGGCGGCAGTATTTGCGACAGACTTCGTTTTTATCGTTACCGTTTGAATATTATGGTAATGGAGAGATGTTTGCCTTTTCTCGAATACTGGCAGCAGACGAAGCTCTCGTTTGCATCAATCCGCACGGAAGCCAATATCGCGGGGCGGATGTTATTGTCGATGCAAACTTGAACCCTCTGCATAGTGAAATGCAGGTGATATATAACAGCGCGCAGGCTGAACAGCCAAGATACAGTGGCAGTTATTCAGTGGGGAGTCGTGTGCCTGTTAAGCGACATTCATCCGGTGCGCACTATATTGAAATCCGCGATCTTGGGCCATCTGATGTTTTGGTTTTAGCAAATAACAGTTAGTACAGCATTGTTGTTTTTGGGGACAGACACGATTAAACGTGTTCTGGGATTTTTTAAATTCAAACTTGGCTGTTGTTATGCAGCGCTGTATGAATGCAGTTGCGTTGTTGCTTGACTTGTTTGAGTAAGTTTTTTATTCACAAGGAGAGTAATCATGGGATATGCAGATAATGATCGACCACTGTCGTTTAAAGAGCTTAGGCGACTCAAGTTGGAAGAGCCATGCGAAAAACCACCACGTAAAATGAAGGTTAACCTCGGTTCATTCAAATTACCGTGTGATGTAGAGCCAAACGTGGTACGGGACTGGAGTGAAAAAGGTGTTTATCGGCTGGAGGCTGAGGTATCAGGGGAAGAGTTGGAGTTGGGGGCGAATAGAGAGAATCTCTTTTCACCTCGTGAGCGTATTCCCATCACTTCTATTGGTGGTGATGAATTAGAGCGTTTCAGTCGTTTTGAAAAGGTGGATGGCTTTCGGCCTAATTATGCTGCGGCTAAATACCTGCCAGGGTTATCGCAGATTGATCTTGAACTTGCAGAGCAGATGCGCAAACTCGGCAAGGGTGAAGACCTTCCCAGCAATGTGTTCGGAGCTGATGAACGCTATATCTATAACGATACCAGTTTTCCCTGGCGCACTGTTG
>JBNKYV010000129.1:0-4577 GCA_050301075.1 Gammaproteobacteria bacterium | reverse complement strand
CTTTCAATCTCATTCACCATTGGGCACCAATCTATGAAATTCGTTGATGAAGCAATAATCAGGGTTCAGGCCGGAGATGGCGGCAATGGTTGCGTTAGCTTCCGCCGCGAAAAGTATATCCCTAAGGGTGGTCCTGATGGTGGTGACGGTGGCGATGGTGGGAGTGTAATTCTAGAGGGTGATGTAAATCTCAATACGTTGGTGGATTTTCGTCACGTGAAAGATTATCGCGCCAAGCGCGGCGAAAATGGATCTGGCGGTAACTGTACAGGCAAAAGCGGCGAGGATCTTGTGATTCGTGTGCCGATTGGGACGACTGTGATCGATACAGAGACCGACGAGGTGATCGGTGATGTGATCAAAGAAGGTCAGCAGCTAACTGTTGCCAATGGTGGTTTTCATGGGCTTGGAAACACTCGTTTCAAGAGTAGTGTGAACCGTGCGCCACGCCAGGCAACACCTGGTACGCCTGGTGAGGTTCGCAAATTGCGTCTCGAGCTTAAATTGCTGGCGGACGTGGGGTTGTTAGGGTTGCCAAATGCAGGTAAATCCACCTTTATTCGTTCGGTTTCGTCGGCCAAGCCTAAAGTGGCTGATTATCCGTTCACCACTCTGTATCCGAATCTGGGAGTGGTGAGTGTTGATCTTGAGCGCAGTTTTGTGGTGGCGGATATTCCGGGTGTAATTGAGGGTGCTGCTGAGGGAGCAGGGCTTGGACTTCGCTTTCTGAAGCATTTGTCCCGTACTCGTGTGTTGTTGCATCTGGTAGATGTTGCGCCATTTGATGGCTCTGATCCCGTTGAGAATGTGCAGAAGATTGCGGCGGAGCTTGAGGAGTTTAATCCTGAGTTGGCGGCAAAAGAGCGCTGGTTGGTTATCAATAAAGTGGATTTGTTGCCTGAAGATGAGCGCGAGGAGCGCTGCAAAGATGTGGTGGATCGCCTTGCCTGGCAGGGGCCTGTTTTTGAAATTGCAGCCATTAGCAAAGATGGTGTGCAACCGCTTGTTTATAAAATAATGGAATATCTAGAGGCTAATCCATTCTCTTTTGAGGAGCTGGATGAAGATATGGAAGAGTGATTCATCTTTATGAGTTTTCGCCAAAAAATTGCAAAGTCAAAGCGCTGGGTTGTTAAGGTTGGTAGTTCTCTGGTAACCAATGATGGTCGTGGGCTGAATTATGAATTGATTGATGCCTGGGCGGGGCAGATTGCCGCATTGCGCGAGGCGGGCGTGCAGGTGGTGCTTGTTTCATCCGGGGCGGTGGCTGAGGGAATGAAGCGTATGGGGTGGAAAGAGCGCCCTCATGCGCTATATCAGTTGCAGGCTGCTGCAGCCATTGGTCAAATGGGGGTTGTGCATGCTTATGAGGCGAGCTTTCAAAAACATGCGCTGCATACAGCGCAGATTCTTCTGACGCACGATGATTTGTCGAATCGTAATCGCTATTTGAATGCGCGCAGTACTTTGCGCGAGCTGCTTGATCTTGGTGTTGTGCCGGTAGTGAATGAGAATGATACGGTTGCGGTTGACGAGATTCGCTTTGGTGATAATGATACTCTGGCTGCGCTGGTGGGTAACCTAGTTGAGGCGGATGTGGTGGTGTTGTTGACTGATCAGCCGGGTATGTATGAGGCTGATCCGCGTAAGAACCCGAACACGCCTATGATTAAGGAATGTTTGGCAGGCGATCCTCGGTTGGAAAAAATGGCTTCGGGCGGTGATCCTGGTGCTCTGGGGCGGGGTGGAATGTTAACTAAGGTGCGTGCGGCGGAAACGGCGGCGCGTTCAGGAGCTGCTACCTTGATTGCGCCAGGTCGTGAGGTTGAAGTGCTTCAGAAGATTGCTGCCGCCGAGGAGGTTGGCACCTTGTTGTTGCCGGGTGATGGTCCAATGGCAGCCAGAAAGCAGTGGCTGGCAGGGCATCTTCAGGTTAGGGGTAAGTTGGTTCTGGATGACGGGGCGGTGCGCGTGCTGCGCGAATCGGGAAAAAGCCTGTTGCCGGTTGGTGTAAAGGCTGTTGAAGGCAGCTTTGGTCGTGGTGAGATGGTGGTTTGTGTGGCTCAGGATGGTAGCGAGGTTGCGCGTGGTCTGGTGAATTACGATGCTGTTGATAGTCGTAAAATCATGGGGCGTTCAAGTGATAGTATCGAGGCGTTGTTGGGGTATGTGGACGAGCCTGAGATTATTCACCGCGATAATTTGGTGGTTTCGGTCTAAAAGGGCTGGGTTTTTACAGGCTTGGCTGTTCTGTTCGGCCAATAAAAAAGCCCCGCCCTGCGATCAGGACGGGGCTTTTTAGTTCGTTCTAGCGAACGGCTTACGCCATTGCTTTAACGTGAGTGTTCAGGCGGCTCTTATGGCGCGCAGCTTTGTTCGCGTGGATGATACCTTTGCGAGCCATGCTGTCGATAACTGGAACAGCTGTGGTGTAAGCTGTTTGAGCGGCTTCTTTGTCGCCAGCTTCGATCGCTTTAACGGTGTTTTTGATGTGGGTGCGCAACTTAGAGCGCAGACTCGCATTGTGTTGACGGCTCTTTTCAGCCTGACGAGCACGTTTTTTTGCTTGTGCAGAGTTAGCCAATGTTGGACTCCTCAAAAAATTCTGTTTTCAAATCGCCTCCAGACGTGAAAATCACGTGGGGCCGTAAAGGCGCGTAAATATGCCTGATTCTTTAGGCTGTGTCAACGCCAATCACACTATGAGAACGTGTTTTAGCGCGGTAGAATGCCCCAATTCTTTGATAATAAATAAAATCAGGCGTTTATGAGCAAAAAATTGGTTAAATCCACAGCTACTGTTGGCGCCATGACAATGTTGTCGCGGATTCTGGGGTTTATTCGCGATATGGTGGTGGCTCGGGTGTTTGGAGCGGGTGAGGGGACGGATGCCTTCTTTGTGGCGTTCAAAATCCCTAATTTTATGCGTCGCTTATTTGCTGAGGGTGCCTTTGCCCAGTCTTTTGTGCCGGTGCTGTCTGAGTACAAAACCCAGCGCGATCACGATGAGGTTAAGCGCTTGGCTGATGAGGTGGCAGGTCGCTTGGGCGGTATCTTGTTCCTGATCACCATCGTAGGTGTTCTGGCGGCGCCAGTGCTGATCGCTATATTTGCGCCCGGTTTTATCGACGAGCCTAACAAATATAACTTGGCGTCAGATATGTTGGTGCTGACGTTTCCTTACATTCTGTTTATTTCTCTGACGGCATTCGCGGGTGGGATTTTAAACACCTATGGCCGTTTTGGAGTGCCAGCATTTACGCCTGTTTTGCTGAATCTGGTGTTGATTAGCTGTGCAATCTGGTTGGCGCCTAAAATGGATGAGCCAATAATGGCACTTGCTTGGGGGGTGCTGTTTGCGGGTGTTGCTCAGCTGCTGTTTCAGTTCCCATTTCTGGCCAAGTTGCGCTTATTGCCGCGCCCGCGTTTGAAAGGCAAAAGCGAAGGTGTTGAGCGCATTAAGAAATTGATGTTGCCAGCGATATTTGGTTCGTCCGTGGCGCAAATTAATCTTTTGTTAGACACTTTGATCGCTTCGTTTCTCGTGACCGGCAGCGTTTCCTGGCTCTATTTTTCCGATCGCCTTGTGGAGTTTCCTTTGGGGGTGTTTGGTATTGCTTTGGCGACGGTAATTTTGCCCAGTTTATCGCAGCAGCACGCTGCAAAGTCGCCGGAGGAGTTTTCCAAGACATTAGACTGGGCGTTGCGCCTGGTGATCGTGATTGGTACGCCGGCGATGGTGGGGTTGTTCGTATTGGCTGGCCCGATGCTGACAACGCTTTTTCAATACGAGGCCTTTACCCAGCACGATGTGGAGATGGCAACGCGGAGTTTGATGGCCTATGCCATCGGTTTGCAGGGGTTTATTCTGGTGAAGGTACTGTCGCCCGGTTTTTTTGCCAGGCAGGATACTAAAACACCGGTTAAGATTGGCATTATCGCCATGGTAGCGAATATGGTGATGAATGTGATCTTTGTATTTCCGTTGGCCCACGCTGGGTTGGCGCTGGCCACTTCGTTGTCGGCATTTCTCAACGCAGCGCTGCTGTTTCGTGTTTTGCGTAAAGAAGGCGTTTATGCCCCTGAGAATGGCTGGTTTAAATTGGCATTACAGGTCTTGTTCGCGAATACCATTATGGCGGCGATGTTGTGGTGGGGAGCGGGTGATCTACAGATATGGTTTGCGTGGGGCGGCTGGGAGCGTGTGCAGCATTTGATGCTATGGATAGTTTTGGGTGCGCTGGGGTATTTTGTGGCCTTATTACTGGTTGGCGTCAACTTTCGTGCGTTGTTGCAGAAACGAAGCTGTTAGGCGAATGTCGATTAAAGCAGTAATTTATATATAAGGTGTTTTATAATAGGCACTTTTGCGCCAAATGGTATCGTGGTTCTAATTTGATGGAAGTGATTCGCGGCTTTCAAAATATCCGCTCTGATATTGACTCTGGGCATCGTGCCTGTGTAGCGACGATCGGTAATTTCGATGGTGTGCATCTTGGTCACCAGGCGGTGCTGGGCCAATTGGCCGAGGCAGCAGGGCGTTTGGGATTACCAACGGTGGTTATTACCTTCGAGCC
>JBNKYV010000128.1:0-2925 GCA_050301075.1 Gammaproteobacteria bacterium | reverse complement strand
TGTTACTTCTCGTCAAATCAAAGAGCGCTTGGAAGAAGAGCTGGTACACAACGTTGCACTACGTGTAGAGCAAGGTTCTGATCCTGATAAATTCCGCGTATCTGGTCGTGGTGAGCTGCACTTGTCTGTATTGATCGAGTCCATGCGTCGTGAAGGTTACGAGCTGGGTGTTTCTCGTCCAGAAGTAATCATTCGTGAGATCGACGGCGAGCCACAAGAGCCGTTCGAACAGGTTACCGTGGATGTGGAAGATCAACACCAAGGCGCTGTAATGGAGAAGTTGGGTTCTCGTGGCGGCGACATGAAGAATATGGAGCCGGATGGTCACGGTCGTGTACGTTTGGACTACATCATGCCTGCGCGTGGTTTGATCGGCTTTCGTACAGAGTTCCTGACAGCAACCCAAGGTTCTGGTCTGATCTACAGTGTATTTGATCACTATGGACCGTTTAAGCGTGGTGATTACGGTAGTCGTAAAAATGGTGTGCTGGTTGCCAATGCGCCAGGTAAAGCACTGACGAACGCACTTTATAACCTGCAAGATCGTGGCCGTTTGTTCATCGGTCATGGTGAAGAGGTTTACGAAGGCATGGTAATCGGTATTCACTCTCGTGATAACGACCTGGTTGTAAACGCACTGAAAGGTAAGCAACTGACTAACGTACGTGCCTCTGGTACGGACGAAGCGCAAACGTTGACGCCACCTATCATCATGACTCTGGAGCAAGCGCTTGAGTTTATCGATGATGATGAGCTGGTAGAAGTAACACCAAACCACATTCGTCTGCGTAAGAAACTGCTGACAGAGAATGAGCGTAAGCGCGCATCACGCGCAGCGAACTAAGTTCGTTAAAGTGTTGTAAGTTAAAGCCCTCTCCCGGTAACGGGAGGGGGCTTTTTTATTTGTATATAATGGTGTTATAGCGTCCGACAAAAAGGATTAACACCATGCGCGATCTATATCCCTATATCGAGCCGTATAAAACGCATCATTTTGATGTTGAGTCGCCACATCGTCTTTACGTAGAAGAGAGTGGTAACCCAAAAGGCCTGCCGGTGGTGTTTCTTCATGGTGGCCCGGGAGCGGGTACTGGCTCGTATCACCGCAGTTTTTTTGATCCCGAACGCTATCGCATCATTCTGTTTGATCAACGTGGTTGTGGTAAATCTACGCCGCATGCAGAATTGCACTCGAATAATACGCAGGCCTTGGTACAGGATATGGATTTGATCCGCGAAACCTTGGGCATCGAACGGTGGGTAGTGTTTGGTGGCTCTTGGGGATCGACACTGGCGCTTGTTTATGCGGAAACGCACTCGGAACGTGTGCAGGGGTTAGTGCTGCGTGGCATATTCATGTGCCGCGAAAAAGAGATCGAATGGCTCTATCAAAATGGCGCGAGCAAATTGTTCCCTGATTATTGGGAGGGGTATCAGCGGCCGATTCCTGAAGCGGAAAGAACCGATATGGTACGCGCTTATTATAAACGTTTGACGGGTGACAATGAGATAGAGCGTATGGGGGCCGCAAAAGCGTGGTCGATATGGGAAGCTCGCTGTGCGACATTAAAACCTTCTGAAAAAGTGGTTGATCACTTCGCGGATCCATTTACCGCATTAAGTTTGGCGCGCATTGAGTGTCACTATTTTATTAATAATGGTTTTCTGGTTAAGGATCAGATTCTAAATAATGCATCTAAATTACAAGATATTCCAGGTGTCATTGTGCAGGGGCGTTACGATGTGGTGTGCCCTGTTGAAAGTGCCTGGGAATTACACAAGGCATGGTCTCGGAGCGAACTCAAGATAATTGACGACGCAGGGCATTCGGCCAGTGAGCCGAGTATTGCATCGGCATTGTTGGATGCGACAGATATGATGGCGGATAAGTTTGCATGATAGGGTTGTTGCAACGTGTTACCGAGGCAAGCGTAACGGTTGATGATGAGGTAGTGGGCCAGATTGATCACGGCTTGTTGGTTTTGTTGGGGGTTGAAAAAGGCGATAACGAAGCCAACGCAAACCGACTGTTGGAACGCTTGTTGGGGTATCGTGTATTTGCTGATGCAGAAGATAAAATGAATTTAAGTTTGCGTGATGTGGACGGTGAGCTGCTGGTTGTTCCTCAGTTTACATTGCCTGCGGATACGCACAAAGGTACTCGCCCAAGCTTCTCCAGCGCTGCACCACCGCAAGAGGGTGAACGCTTATATAACTATTTTGTAGCCCAATCCAAAGCGGCACATGCCAGGGTGGAAACAGGGCGCTTTGGCGCAGACATGAAAGTTGCTTTGGTGAATGACGGACCAGTCACATTCTGGCTGCAAGTGAATAATCAGTAGGAGTAAAAGATGGCGGTTTATGCCATTGGTGATGTGCAAGGATGTTTTGATGAGTTGCAAGAGTTGCTTGAACTTATCAAGTTTAATCAAAAGAAAGATCAATTATGGTTTTGCGGTGATTTAGTTAACCGCGGCCCTAAGTCGTTAGAGACGTTGCGCTTTGTCAAAGAACTAGGTGATAGTGCTATCACCGTGCTGGGTAATCATGATCTGCATCTGCTTGCCAAGGCCTATGGTTATGGCAAGTTGCTCGCCAAAGATACTTTGGATTCAATTATCGAGGCGCCAGATCGAGAAGAGTTGCTGACTTGGTTGCGGCATCAATCATTGATTCATCACGATAAAAAATTGGGTTATGCCATGGTGCACGCTGGGCTGGTGCCGGAGTGGAGTGTAAAAACGGCGGTGGCGTGTGGCAAAGAGTTAGAGGCTGTGTTGCGTGGCGATGATTTTGAAACCTATCTATCTCAGATGTATGGCAACAAACCGAGGCAATGGGATAAGACGCTAGAGGGTATGGATCGTTGGCGTTTTATTACTAACGTTTTTACACGTTTGCGCTACTGCACCAAAAAAGGAAAGC
>JBNKYV010000127.1:0-3365 GCA_050301075.1 Gammaproteobacteria bacterium | reverse complement strand
CAGGCAGCAGCAACTCCTCATAAGCGGCTTCTGCCCAGTCGGCATGCCCTGGAAAGTCGATCTCGGGCATAATTGTTACGTGATACTGTCTTGCTAGTTCTATCAACTTGCGTAGGTCATTCTTCGTGTAGTACTGTACAGATGTGATCTCTGGATGAGATACGGATTCGAGCCGGAATCCGAAATTGTCTGCCAAGTGCAGGTGCAGCATGTTCATTTTGAGATAGGCAAGGTCTCTTATGCGATTCTCGATAAACTCGACTGACATGTATTTTCGTCCTACATCCAGGTGTAGAGCACGCCATCGCGCTCTAGGATCGGGCCAGTCACGTATGATACCGTTTGCGAGGCGATAATCGGCGGTAGCGCTTTGCCTGAGCATCTGCAGGAGTGTCCTGGTTCCGTAAAACACGCCGTCATCGGCGGGTGCTTCAATCAAGACTGCCCCTGAGATAGTCATCATGTAACCGAACTCTCCGAGGCTGTCGTCAGCTATATCTAGGGTGACAAAAATATCGCCGAGGGAATGGTTGCTGCTGATGACAACCCTGATCGGATAGCCACGTAATGCGTAAATATCTCTGGCCAGCACAGCGGCGGTTTCTTGTAGTTGGTCAGCGAATGCGGCATCAATCACAATCCTACTCTCATCCGAAAGCATGTAAGTGCCCGATGTTGCGTACCATTCCTTAACTGCAGGAATCGTCCGAGGAGGATTTGCGCCCGTTTTCACAGCACCATCCGAACCGGGATCAGAGTGGGCGTGTGACTCGCCATCGGTGTAGCGCGAAGCGTGGGAATGGACCGACACGTTTCCGACGTCGTCCGAGGGAATCTCCACATCGCAACTCCCGATCTGCGCTAGTAGGAGGAAACTGAGAAAACCGATGCTAAGAAGTTTGCGTCCTAAGTCAAAGTTCTTAGGACTTCTTATTGAAGGCGACGATACCATCTTTGAATTTGATACTACCATGGCGGAAAGGAATCCAGACCTAAAGGTCTCGCTGCCATAATTCCAGATAAAATTGATAGCCCTAGCCATACAGTTCAACTCCTTGCAAGCGTACTGTCTTTTATTTTTATTTTTAGAGTTCTTGTTGCCTCTGCAATTCTTCATCTTGTGAGTTAGAGAATAAATAGGAGCTAGTACAGTGTCAACAAAAAAGCAGCATAATATCATATCATCATTACATATATAATATTACCTGTCATTTAGTGTTGGTAACAAAGTATAGAAGAAACTGTCTTTCGGCAGTTGAAAAAATGCCAAATCATCCTGAAGCTAGCGAGAATTATCTAAGAGAACAGCGTCTACAGCTTTTTTGAAGATCGCTACGTTTTTTTGTTTAAAGTTTGATCATCTTTTGGAGTCAGAATATAGCGGGATACTGACCTTTTCATATTCAATTCTAGACTCTTTTTTCAAAAAGATTTGATTTAAACGCAGATCCTTATTTTTTAGAAATTTAAGGCAGCCTTCAATCCCTTGGTTACGGTTCCTGTAGACCGCGATAATCTCCTCTGCATTTAGCTGCGTGTAGTGTGCGAAATGCTAATTTTATGCGGCAACCGGATATTGGTACAACCCATTACAGTGTGTTTTCCAACGATAACTCTCCAGTTGAGCAACTTTTTTATTAGCGTTTTCATTTGATGCCATTTGGGAAGGTGTTTTCATCTCTATCGAGGATGCGAAGATTCGTTTGCTGATTTTGTGGTTCACCAATGCTCTATGAAAATTGATGATGGTAGCGGGCTTAAGAACGACAGCAATTTTCTTGATTCTATTGGGTGAGATGAGTTGAGCAAGAAAGCCGAAAAACGCTCGATCAAAGGTCGTAAGGGCGGGGGGAGCGCAATCGTCTGCGATTCAATGTGATGAGTTGCTGTTTTAACGCCAGATTTTCAGCGACTAATACTTTGGCGCCGCCTGGTGTGATCAATTTCATCAGCAAGCGTGCGGTCGCCTCGAATGATCGTAACCAGTTTAATGGTGGAAAGTTTTTCCTCATCTACGCTGGACCCGGTTTTCTATTAGAGTGTTGATGAAGGTCTGAATAAATTATGCTCTTTTAGTGACGTCGACAAATTTTAAGGCACAATCAATTGTTAGAGGTGCCCTTTATTCAGACGTGCCTGGACTCATTGGGGGGAAAAACCGCTGACAACGCTTGATTTTTAAATCTTCGAAATCGTGGATTGATATTAAAAAAGGTGGTGCCCAGGAAGGCACCACCAAACAAGCAATATATCGCTCGGATTGGCGTGAGTGCCTGATTACTTCATGGTCGGCATGGAGAACTCGACACCTTCCCGGATACCAGCAGAGGGCCAACGTTGAGTGATGGCCTTTCGACGGGTGTAGAACCTGACTGAATCCGGGCCATACGCATGCAGGTCACCGAACAACGACCGTTTCCAGCCACCAAAACTGTGATAGGCCACCGGTACCGGTAGCGGTACATTGATGCCGACCATGCCGACCTGGATATGATCGGTAAAGTAGCGTGCAGCTTCACCATCGCGGGTGAAAATGCAGGTGCCGTTGCCGTATTCGTGATCATTGATCAGCTCCATGGCTTCTGCCATGGTGTTTACGCGCACGACCTGCAATACCGGCCCAAAGATCTCCTCCTGGTAGCTTGTCATAGCGGCGGTTACGTT
The DNA here is from genome assembly GCA_050301075.1 of Gammaproteobacteria bacterium. GTDB lineage: Bacteria > Pseudomonadota > Gammaproteobacteria > Tenderiales > Tenderiaceae > JBNKYV01. The sequence goes on along the minus strand of JBNKYV010000127.1, from coordinate 701 downwards.
ATCGATCAAAGTGCCACCCACGAAGAATCCGTCTTCATAGCCCGCGACCTTTGGATTGCGACCATCCACCACAATGGTAGCGCCTTGTTCTTCAGCACTGTTGATGTAACCAACGACTTTCTCCTGGTGCTGGCGGGTGATCACCGGACCGAAGTCATTACTGGCTTCACTGTAAGCGCCTACTTTTAGCGACTGCATGGCCTCGGTCATCTTGGCCACCAAGGCATCACCGGCGGCATTGCCCACAGCCACGGCCACTGACAGTGCCATGCAACGTTCACCAGAAGAACCAAAAGCCGCGCCAACCAGCTGGTTTACCGCATTATCCATATCGGCGTCAGGCATCACGATGGCGTGATTTTTGGCGCCACCCAAGGCCTGGCAGCGTTTTCCGTTAGCACTGGCCTTAGTGTAGATGTGCTCTGCGATCGGCGTGGAACCGACGAAGCTCACGGCCTGGATGCGATTGTCTTCCAGCAATGTGTCCACCGCTTCCTTGTCGCCGTTGACCACATTCATCACACCCTCGGGTAACCCGGCTTCCTGAAGCAGTTGAGCGATGAACAACGCTGAACTGGGGTCCCGTTCGGAGGGCTTCAGTATGAAGCAATTACCGCACACCAGCGCGATGGGGTACATCCATAGCGGCACCATGGCAGGGAAGTTAAACGGGGTGATGCCGGCCACCACTCCCAGTGGTT
>JBNKYV010000126.1:0-4144 GCA_050301075.1 Gammaproteobacteria bacterium | reverse complement strand
AAGGCATCATCGCCGGGGCCAATATGGTGTTAGTCGATTTTCACCCAGCACCATCAAAAGCCTTGGTTGATGGACCACAGGCACTATTGATGAGCGAGCTGCCTTACTTCCTGGAAGATTGCAGAATTGCCAGAGAAGCCTACGAAAAACGCGTCGCAAACATTAACAAATTACGCCCTGCATAAAACAAACCAACCGGGATAGCTGAGCCTGTGCGGCTATCCCTTTCCCCCTTTTTTCAATTCCCGAGCAATTAAATCAACTTTATGTGACTTAGTCACGGAGCATTTGCGCTAGCTGACCTACTGTATAGATGTAGTCTCGATTTTATAACGAGGAGCTAGCAATCGCAGTTATACCTTGCAAACTCCCTTCTTAACTTAACCAAGGAGGAAATTGCCATGCAAATGACACAACACCGCTTAGGCCCGGTGCAAAACATGGGCTGGTTAGACAGAAGCGTTAGAACTGTTATTGGTGCGCTTTTAATTGCTGTTACGCTGTATGAAATTCAGCAAGGAACACCTGTTGGCAGCTATGCCTACTTACCAATCGTTGCAATCTATCCATTAATGACAGGCCTGCTAGGCTGGGATCCCTTCTATGCTGCAAGCAATGTAAAAAGCTGCGACATATCTCCCGGATCACGCAACAAATGCGGTACATTCCTGTTTGAAGTGGAATCAGCAATGGGTAAAGATGTGAAATGTCACGATGGATATGACTGCAGCATCGCAGGCAACGATCACGAACATCAAGAAGAAAAGCGCAAATAAAGATTCCGAACGATAGCTCAAAGAATCTTTACGTTACTCCGGCTACCAACTGACTGCTTGGCAATCCCGAAGCCTTACGCAGTCAACGGTGGCCGCTCTATTTCTAAAACTTCACTGTTTAGTATTTCTCGAAGCACTGTTGTTGCATAAGCGCCTGACTCAAGAAAGAAACTGACCTCTAAACAGTTATCTTCAATACGCCAGCTCATTTCATGCACAAGCAAACGCAGAGCACGACGCTCTTGTTTCATGCCGGCTTTCTCTAAGCCCTCACAAAAAAGTGCATATTGATCTACCACTGAGTTTTCAATATCACATGCGGCCAAGTGTGTAGCCAAAGCCCCCCTACCCCATAAAGGTCCGGTGGGATGAATATCATGCTCATCAATACGACGTTTAATTTCATCGTCCACCAACTGTGTCTCAAACACACTGGATGAACCATTCAACATCATCACGTCACCATCAATCGCCTGATGCCAACTTTCGTTTGCAACTCGCTGACTTAATACTTGATTGAATATTTCAGAACGTGCTGCTGACAAATAGATACTACGTTTATCCCGGTTCTTAACCTTAAATTCGCCAGCAAACATCGCACGTGCTTTTTCAAGGTTACCGCTGTCATGGCCAAAACGCTGCTCGCCGAAATAATTAGGCACACCGCCCTGCTTAACCAGATTCAAACGCGCTTCCAGTGAATCAATATCACCTTCCAAATTGCGCACAACCAGCGTAAAACGATTCCCTTGTAACGCACCGCGACGTAACTTGCGGTTATGGCGCTTTACCTCAAGCACCTCAACTTCATCATTGTTGAGGGAAGTCCAGTCAGGCTCTGGTTTATTTGAAAGATAGATGCTAAACCACTGTGTAGTCACCGCATTGCGATCTTTCAGCCCGGCATAGCTAACATCCATATTTTTAACGCCAGCCAGTTTTGCTGTTTGTTTGGCAACAAATGCTGTATTGCTGTTGCGTTTACGAATATGCAAACAAACGTGCTCGCCTTCGCCTGTGAGATCAAAACCCAGCACCTCATCCACTTGAAAATCTTCAGGTGAAGTACGGATGACACCACTGACTTGCGGCTGGCCATAAGCATAAGCCAAAGGAGATTCAGACATACAGATTAATCATCCGCTTCGTTAAGCAGTACAACAGCGTGAGTGGCAATACCCTCTTTACGCCCTGCAAAACCTAGTTTTTCGGTAGTGGTTGCTTTGATATTTAGGCGAGACTCTTTTACTTCCAAGTCTTGAGCCAGCACCGCTTTCATTGCATCAAGATGCGGTGCCATTTTAGGCGCTTGAGCAATAATCGTAATATCAGCATTACCCACGTTATAGCCTTCGCTTTTCAACTTAGCCATTACATCGCGCAATAGAATACGACTATCGATATCTTTAAAATCGGCACTGGTATCAGGAAAGTGGCGACCGATATCCCCCATACCTGCAGCACCCAGCAATCCATCGATCAGCGCGTGGATAACAACATCACCATCAGAGTGTGCTGCCATACCCAGTTCATAATCGATCTTAACACCGCCAAGAATCAGGTCACGATTCTCCGCGAAACGGTGTACGTCGTAGCCGTGTCCAATTCTCATAAACCTTCTTCCTCTTGGCGAGCCAGATACATCTCTGCCAATGTTAGATCTTCCGGACGTGTGATCTTAATGTTATCTGCACGGCACTCAACCATCATCGGTTTCAAACCAGCATGTTCAATAGCCGAAGCCTCATCCGTCACTAGGAAACCATCATACAACGCATCTGCCAGCGCTTTTTTTAGCACTCCGTAGCGAAACATTTGTGGCGTCATGGCGCGCCACAGATTATTGCGATCGACTGTTTTAACCACCTCGCCATTCGGCGCACTACGCTTCATCGTATCCGCAACAGGCACACCCAACAGACCTCCTACCGGATGATCAGACAAGGTTTCAATCAAACGATCAATATCTTTCGGGTGCAAGCACGGACGTGCTGCATCATGCACCAATACCCAGTCATCATCACTAGCTCGATCAGCAATCTGTTGCAAACCGTTATATACAGAGTGGCAACGTTCCTCTCCGCCATTGGCACAAATAACTTTCTCAGGATGCTGTGGCGTTACCTGCTGCCAATACTCATCATGATCACCCAAGGAAACAACGACTGCTTCGATCTTGCTGTGAGCAGCCAAACGGCCCAAGGTATGTTCAATGACCATCAGGCCATGCAATTGGAGATACTGTTTGGGAATATCACTGCCCATGCGTTTGCCAACACCGGCAGCGGGCACGACGGCCCAATATTTAATAGAGTTATTTTTCTTCATCGACGATTTGATAGAAGGTTTCGTCTTTCTTGATCATGCCCAGCTCGCTACGGGCACGCTCTTCAATAGCCTCTACGCCCTGTTTGAGATCTTGCACCTCTGCTTCGAGCGCAGCATTACGTTCATAGAGTTTTTTGTTTTCGGCCTTTTGAACTTCAATGGCCTGTTGCAGGCGCTGAACTTCCGCCATGCTACCTTGCCCTACCCACAATTTATACTGTAGTGCTAAAAGAAAAACTGTTAGTACGGCAATAATCCACTTCATAAAAGCAAACGCCGGCTCCTTGGATAACCCGGAACCGGCGATTTCACTCATAACGCTTCTAATTAAGCTAAGTTGTAGAAAGCAGCTTTAGCTGGGTATTCAGCTTTAGCGCCCAACTCTTCCGCGATACGGATCAGCTGGTTGTACTTAGCGATACGGTCTGAACGAGACATTGAACCAGTCTTGATTTGACCTGCGTTTGTCGCAACAGCCAAGTCAGCGATGGTTGTGTCTTCAGTTTCGCCAGAGCGGTGAGAAACAACAGCAGTGTAACCGTTCTCTTTCGCCAAGCTAATCGCCGCCAGAGTCTCAGTCAAAGTACCGATTTGGTTTACTTTGATCAGGATAGAGTTACCGATGTTTTTCTCGATACCTTCAGCCAGAATCGCAGGGTTAGTTACGAATAAATCGTCACCTACCAACTGTACCTTCTTGCCCAATTTCTTAGTCAGGTAAGCCCAACCTTCCCAGTCGCTCTCATCCAAACCATCTTCGATAGAGATGATTGGGTACTTCTCAACCCACTCACCCAGGAAATCAGCGAACTCTTCAGAAGTCAGAACTTTGCCTTCAGAAGCCAGATTGTATTTACCATCTTTGTAGAACTCAGAAGAAGCGGCATCGATAGCGATCATGATTTGCTCGCCAGCTTTGTAGCCTGCTTTTTCGATTGCTTCCAGGATAACTGTAATCGCTTCTTCGTTTGATTTCAGATCAGGAGCAAAACCACCTTCGTCACCAACAGCAGTGTTGTAACCTTTGCTGCTCAGAACCT
>JBNKYV010000125.1:0-3486 GCA_050301075.1 Gammaproteobacteria bacterium | reverse complement strand
GGCAGCTTACTGGATATGTTTGAGGCAGAAGCCGCCGGCCTCAATGAAATTGCCAGCAGCCAATCAATTCGCGTACCCCAAGTGATTTGTTATGGAACAGCGGAGGGCCAAGCCTATCTTGTGCTTGAGCATATTCGGTTTGGCCGCGGCAATAACAACAGCCATCAGCAACTTGGGCACGATCTCGCCCAAATGCATCAACACACACAGGCGCAATTTGGCTGGTTTCGTGATAACACCATTGGCTCAACACCGCAGCCCAACACCTTAACGGCAGACTGGGTGACGTTCCTGCGCGACCAACGCATCGGCTTTCAATTACAACTGGCGGCACGCAATGGCTACCGAGGCCAACTGCAATCACAAGGACAAGCGCTGCTGGACGTGATTGACCAATTCTTTAGCAATTATCAACCACAACCATCCTTGCTGCATGGAGATCTATGGTCAGGCAACTACGCCATCAGCGACGCGGGCGAGCCACTCATCTTCGACCCCGCCACCTATTATGGCGACCGAGAGGCAGACCTGGCGATGACAGAGCTATTTGGCGGTTTTCCACCCGATTTCTATAGCGCCTATAACGATGCATACCCGCTGGACTCTGGATACAAGCAACGCAAAACACTTTATAATCTCTACCACATCATCAACCACCTTAACCTGTTTGGCGGAGGCTATCTCAGCCAGGCAGAATCGATGATGGCGCGGTTATTAAGTGAGGTTCGCTAACATGTCTGGCAATAAAGAAGTCTTCAGAGTCATTTTCCATAATCACGGCAAGGTCTATGAGATCTACGCTCGTAATGTTCATCAAAGCAACATGCTGGGTTTTGTAGAGATCGAAGGCATGATCTTTGGCGAAAGCAGCCAGGTATTAGTAGACCCCGCTGAAGAGAAGCTAGCATCTGAGTTCAAAGGTGTTGAGGCCAGCTTTATCCCCATGCAGGCCATTATCCGCATCGATAAAGTGAACCAGGAAGGCAAGAATAAGATTCATTCAAGTGCAGAGAACAGTAACGTCACGCAATTCCCTTCACCTGTCTTTACGCCACAAGGCAAATAGCGTTATTTAAACTCCAGCGGCAGCAACTTCCCACCGGTTTTATCTGCCAGCGTTTGATACTCATATTTGGTACTCGGATTCGCCTTACCAATCGGTATGGTGAATACTGGTGCAGGAATATCCAGATAATAGATACGATCGTCTGAAGGTTCATCGCCTAACAAAATATACGCACCGGGTGCTGCGGCATTTTCACTCGCCGTCAAAAACGCGTGGCCAATGGTTTCGTTATTACCCATGAAAGGCGCGCCCTTCATGAACTGATCAAACATTTCCCCCATCGTTCCCTGAAACGTTTCTGCACGACCATCTGAAAACCAGGTGATCGCAGAAAGCTCTTTACCGGAACGAATCACGATAACGCGTAGCAGCGGCACAAGAAAGGTAGAGGCGCCATGCATAGAACCGGTTGTATCGACAACAAGGTGTAGATCGCGACCCGGCAGCTCCTTCAAACCTTTTACAAACAGATCGAAATCTTTACGCCCTTTACCAGAGTTTAACCCTACCGCCTCAAGCACTCGTTCCATTTGAGACTCCAGGCCCAAGCCTTGCATCTCATCCAACTCATTTTCCAGGCGCTGATTGTCATACTCCGCATCCTGTAACGATGCTTTAAGACTCTCAATCTCCTTTTGCATCTTGGGAACCTGAACCGTTTCCTGCAATTTGGATGTAATCAGAATAGTGACCAACAAAAAGATAAACGTCGCCAGCATCAACAGCGCAATATCAGAAAAGCTCTCATGCACATTACTGGAGTTATGACGGCGCTTCTTCCTACGCATCTGACTACCTGAACAGATCTCTTAGACGAATCCACCAAGGCTTACGCGTACTGGCAAGCATGTGCATCTCTGTGCGCAACATCTCCGTATACTCGCGATGACGATCCAGGATGGCACGCAAGGGCTCTTCGCCTTTCGTCCCTTCATCATAACCGTTGAGACGTTTGATCTCTTCGCGGAAAGCGCTCATCACAGAACGCGAACTGCTAAAAACACTCTCCAGTTCTTTGATATTTTTCTCCAGGGCGCGAAGCTCTTCATTCAACTGGCGAACATCGCGCTCAACACTATGCGTGTAATCAGGTGAACAATAAACCATGCTGATGTGCATCAGACGATCGTAAAGACCTTCCACTCCGTGCTGGGTAATTTGCGCAAACATACGCAACACCACGCCCCCCAGAACAGCACCCAGTAATGTTGTATAGAAAGCCGTTCCCATACCGCTCATGGCACGGCGCAAACCAGAAAGCAGCATCTCTTGGTCATGCCCCAGGGCATCGAGCGAACCGGTCAAACCGGTCAGAGTAAGCGTTAAGCCCATGACCGTGCCAATCAAACCCATCGTAATCAATAGATTGCCGATAACCTCGATGGTGTGGCTAAAACGTTCATAGGTCGCAAGCTCTACGTGCAATAGCGTTTCAACATCGACTTCGCCATTGCGAGCCAAGGTCGCTTTAACTGCCTGAAAAAACCGGTCACAGGCACGTCGAGTGGATTTGATACTGACCGCTTTCAACCCGCCCTCTTTAGCCTCTTTATCCAGCTGCACGGCGCGCACGGCTTCTTTCGTGACGGAAAGAACCAACAGAAAACTACCGATCAATCCCAAACCGAACATACCCATAATCAGCCAAGTAATTTTGCTGGGGTCATGTTCAATAAACGACCATAAATCGGTATCGCGATAAAGCGTTAGGTACACCACCATTGCGGCAGTTGCCCATAGCGTCCATAGTACAAGCGTACGATATGGCTTTTGGTCCACCAGATTCTCCCCTTGACCCTCGCTACGATATTCGCCGAGAGCCACATCCCCAAATGATTCCCTTTCATTGCCGGCGACAGTTACGCACGGCAATTGATTACTATACCCGCCTTAGTATCAATATAGCTAGCCCGCCTATTGCGCCATAACGGACACACATCATCAGGGGTTATCACCATTGACTGGTGATTCAAAAATTTCGGCCACAACCTCATTCAACTCTTCTGCCGCTATCGGCTTCATGACATATGCTCTGATACCGATAGCTTTAGCCTCTTCAGGACCGATATTTTTGCTATACCCTGTACACATAACAATCGGCAGGTCAGGCTTAAGCTTCAGCAATGCCATCGCCAAACGGTCTCCCGTCATATTGGGCATATTCTGATCTGTTATAACGGCGTCAAACTCATCCTTACGCTCGGCAAACAGTTTTAAAGCGTCACCGCTATCATTACACGTGGTCACTTTGTACCCGTTTCGCGTTAGCATCAGGCGCATTAATGATGTCTGAATATCTTCATCATCGATGATCAAGATATGTTCTTTGCCCTGTCTATGGGTAATCTCCCGATGTACCTCAGGCTCTTGTTCAATTACTGAGATGGGCAGGTATACCTCTATTTTCGTCCCTTTACCCT
>JBNKYV010000124.1:0-7257 GCA_050301075.1 Gammaproteobacteria bacterium | reverse complement strand
CCTCTATTTTCGTCCCTTTAGCCTCTTCAGAGTCGACGCGTATATGGCCATTCGCCGCGGATACAATTCCATGCACCGCAGACAATCCCATGCCGGTTCCCTCATCCACGCTCTTGGTTGTAAAGAACGGTTCAAATGCCCGCGCCTTTACCTCGTCATTCATGCCACAACCCGTATCCGTCACACTCAACCGAACGTATTTGCCCGGCTCAATTTCAGGATCGTCCTGCGATACGGTGTACGGTTTTAGCTCGACAAATATATCTCCCTGTCCTTCACCAATGGCATGGCTCGCATTCACAACCAAATTCATAATGATTTGGTGATAGTGAGAAGGATCCATACAGATATATGTATCTTTTGCATTTATGTTGGTATGGATATTAATCATGGTCGATATTGAAGCCCGTAATAGCTTCAACACTTCATTAGTCATTGTACCTGGCGATAACACTTGCAGCTCTGTTGCTGTCTGACGACTGAATGCGAGAATTTGTTGCACCAGATTTTTAGCCCGGCCCGCCGCCATAATGACCTGATCTATATTCTCCTGTAGCTCACTCTCTCTGGGAAGATCCTCTTTTGTCAGATGCGCATAACCCAGAATTGCCGACAGGATATTATTAAAGTCGTGCGCAATACCACCAGCCAACGTACCAATGGCTTCCATTTTTTGCGCCTGAATAGTTTTGCGTTCTATCAACTGTTCTTTTGTAATATCTCTAATACCAATAACAACCTTTAACAGTTCTTTCTTCTCGCTGTATATCGGTGTGAGTATCACCTCTTGTTCGAAGTGTGCACCTTGTCGCGTCCTATTTTGACCGCGACCGGCCCAACCCTCTCCCAATTTAAATTTTTCCAGCAACGTGGTTTTAAATTCTGAATCGATCTCAACAACACCGCATCGCTCGATATCTACGCCAACGACATCGTCAGATTTCATCCCAGTAATATTCAAATAAGCAGGATTCGCATATTCAACCATCCCACTGATATCTGCTATCAACACACCATCTTCAGATTGGTCAATTGCTGTCGCCAGCAACTTGGTTTTAATCTCAGACTCTTTACGTTTTGTAATATCGGTATTGATGATCCGATAACCGGTTAGCTCATCTTCATCATCAAATATTGGAACCGCGTTTGATAACAAGCACACATCATTCCCATCAATGCCTTTGATCAGTATCTCCGCATTACGAATTTCAGAGCCCATACTGACAAGCTCCATAAACTGCCTGCCACCACTCTGCACATCTTCTTCACCTATAAATTCGGTGATATTTTTCCCAACAATTTCTTCAACGGAATAGCCCAATATAGGCATCACTTTGCGTGTACAGTATGTGATTTTCCCGCCCTGGTCTGTTTCCCAAATAAAATCGGACATTCCAGATACAATTGACGTTAACCTGGCTTGTGTTTTGATTCGCTCTATTTCTGCTGACGCACGCGCCCCGCACAATCGCAACATATAGCCTGCCAACCCGAGGTTGTGTATTGCCATGGCACCCATAACAATAATGCCGCCAATAATCTCTTGTTCGCTGTTATATAAAGGTGCGGAGATATAGCTGCCTTTTTTCTGAGCATCATCGTCGCTCGCAGGCATGATGGAAGCCGGCATATGCGCAAGCTCATCTGTACTTTGAATAACAACATCATCACAGATGCTATCTACGTAGTTATATGTAAAATTCTCAACAAACTGATTCTGTCGCCAAACCGCTAGCGTCTTTACTTTATTTCCTGACGAGGTGATTTGCCCTATTGAAACAAAATCCGCTTTCAACCCGCGCGATATTTGATATGCAATATCTCTGAAAATGTCATCCTGACTTTTCGCTGTTTTAGCGATAACCCTCAGTGCAGCTTCAATTCGGTTGCGATTTATCGTATCAACCAGCTCTGAAAGATACTCTGCAACTGAGGTACAAAAGCTACTTTCATCCAAACGCCATTTACGGGTTTGCCCCGCTTGCTCAATGCACAAAAAACCAATTAAGTAATCGCTATTTATAATGCTTGCAATAACGAGTGTCTCTACATCAGAAGAGGTTATGCCCGCATCTCTTAGCTCTCTGTAAAATGGATCATGGTTTTCCGCATCAGCTTCAATAAGCTGTTCGTTTTCTAGAACCGAAGAGAGGTATTTTATTCTTTCAAGATCCAACGACTCAGTGGTGCTATGACTGCGGCTTAGTACATCAAATATATCTATACACTCTAAGGAGTCCCTATTTTCTGACACGATCCATACCGATACACGACTCGCGTTTATCGTATTGGCGACCGTCTCTGTCACAAAACTGATATTGCTGGTGATATCAACTATCTGGCTTCTGTCACGCATCGCTATGCGCTGGAGTGCTTTTGACTCTCTACGAATCCGAATCTCCGCTTCAGCCAGCTCTGTTTCGTAATGCTTTCTATCCGTTATATCTGTGCGTATTGCTATGTAGCTATTCACCGCACCTTTTTCATCTTTATAGGGATAGATTGTTGTTTCTACCCAATAGGGCTTGCCGGATTTAGATCTATTTAATACTTCACCATGCCATACACGCCCCTTTTTAATGGTTTCCCACATATCTTTAAAGAACTTCTCTGAATGAAAGCTCGAATTAACTACTTTATGTGTATTACCGATGAGTTCTTCGCGTTGGTAGCCACTTATCTCGCAGAACTTATCATTCACATCAGTGATAACGCCGTTTATATCTGTTACAGCGATGATTGAGTGATTATCAAAGGCTTCCCTTTGTGCTTTAAGTTTGCTTAACGCATCTTTGATTTCTGAGTTCTTTTGTTCAATGGTGCTAGTTGTTCTACGCGTTAACGCAACAACAACAATTATGGATAACAGCAATAATGCGGTTATTAATGTTTTTCCGGCGTCATAGAAAGTACTAATACTTTCTATCTCTTCGTGTATAACTCTTCGAATATTTCTAGAGGCCAGCTCTATGTTAGCGCCGGTACTTAACAAACGATGCAGTAATGGTTCATCGCGATAACTCTCTTTCATTGCTTCTTGCAAAAGAGTTTCCCATATCTGGAACTCTTCTTTCATTCCAGACAGTGTTACACGTACGTTGGGGCTAACAACTTCCTTAACTCGCGCATCCCGATAATTACCGCCTTTCAGCAACAGGGAGACCATTTTCTTCGACTCTTTTATATGCTGCTCAGCGATAGCGAGTTTCTTTTGCCAATCCACAGTGACCTCGGCCGAGTTCAACAGATACTGGCTTTCCGTCACATGGTAATGGAGGATATCGACGACCTGTATCCAGATATCGTTTTTTTGGTACGACTCTGCGGTATGAAATAAGGCGATTAACAACGCGAAGACGATCGCTATGACTACAAACAGAAACTGATTGTATTTCCTCAATAACTTCATTTAAAACCGCAACTTTCTGTATTAGTTATTCTTTTAGATATACGGCGGTTTATTTACTAACTTGAGCCATTTATTAGGATTTAATTAAAAACCACCTTTTTTGCACTAAATAGGCGATTTTTTAGACTATATCTGAATTGATTTGAGATATTTTCCTTCGTTTTATTCAACGATGAGGAAGAGAGGGAAATAGCGGGATTATTGGTCTGTATTGGAGATTAAGGGCTAAATTTAAAAACAGGCGGGAAAGAGTCCCGCCTGCAACAACCAGTACTGATTACACTGCGATGCCTTGGGATCGCAAATGCTCTTTGGCCTCAATCGTGAGCAAAGCCATCTCTAACTCCTGCTCCCAATCATAAGGGGTTGCCATCTCTTCAGGCGCATATTGAGGAATGTTATGAAAAGGCTCTGCAGCCACAATACGTACATGGCGAACCTCTTCAATATTTGGGCTTAAATCTGGCCATGCTTGCTGCATTAGATTCTCTGGGCGCGTAATTGCCCATTCATCAATCACTTTATAACCAGCAGGAAGCCCTTCAAACGCCTCATCTGTTCCGGTTTGGCGCTGCTTTGAATATTCATTCACATGCTCGGTATAAACGAAGATCACCAGCTTAGGGTTACGCTTGAAAATTTGAGGCGAAATATTTTCACCGCTTGGCATCCATGCAGAAAATGCCACATCGAATTCACCATCGAATGTTTCTAACTTATCTTCACGCAATTCGTAACAATCGGCATCGTAAAAGCTGTCGATCTGGTTAGGCTTATCATCCGAGTCGCGCAGACCAATGACGTTTACACCTTCACGAGCTAACAGACTACCGATAAAACCATTGCGTGCATGCACATCAAGAATCACCGGATTTTCCGCTACCTGCTTGGCGTAATATACAAACGCACGGTTCTCTTCACGTAATGGATAGTAATGAGCAATGGTTGGCCCGGTTGTTTCCGGGTCGCGATCAGGGCAACTGAATATTAAATTATGAAGTGTGAGATCTTTGATGCGCTCTGCGAATGGCGCATCGGCATTCCAGGCAGGATGTTCTTTCGACTGAAAGCTGATAATGCGATTAAACAAACCGTCAGTAAACTCTTCCATATGACGGAGTTTTTCAAATTTCTTCGGCATCATAGTTGTTCCCCTCCCAATACAACAGACAACTATTTCATCTTAACAGATTGTTCCCGAGCCTGGAGTTACCCAGGCTCGGGGAAAGCGACTTGCTCGCTATTTGTGGTATTTCGCACTCAGCTCATGCACCGCTTCAACGAAAGCACCGGCATGCTCTGGGTTTACGTGCTGATGGATACCGTGGCCAAGGTTAAATACGTGACCAGAACCTGGGCCGTAGCTTTCCAGGATCGTCGCAACCTCTTCACGGATACGCTCAGGTGAAGCGTAAAGTGTGGATGGATCCATATTACCTTGTAGCGCAACTTTATCACCAACACGCTTACGCGCTTCGCCAATGTCTGTTGTCCAGTCGAGGCCTAGCGCGTCACAACCAGTATCAGCCATCGCTTCCAACCACTGACCGCCGCCTTTGGTAAACAGGATCACAGGTACTTTGCGACCATCTTTTTCACGAATCAAACCATCAACGACTTGTTGCATGTAACGCAGAGAAAACTCTTTGTAATCGCGTGGTGTTAATACGCCACCCCAGGTATCAAAGATTTGCACTGCTTGGGCGCCGGCTTCGATCTGTGCGTTCAAATAAGAGGTTACAGATTGAGCAGTGGTATCCAACAGCTTATGCATCAGGTCAGGACGATCAAACATCATACCTTTCACTTTTGCGTAATCTTTGGTGCCACCACCTTCAACCATGTATACACCCAGTGTCCAAGGTGAACCGGAGAAACCAATCAAAGGCACACGACCATTCAATTCGCGACGAATGGTGCGTACTGCGTTCATAACGTATTGCAGTTCGCCTTCGGGATCTGGCACAAACAGTTTGTTTACATCTGCTTCAGTGCGAACTGGGTTATCAAATACAGGGCCTTCACCCGCTTCGAAGCGCAGGCCTAAACCCATCGCATCAGGAATCGTCAGGATGTCAGAGAAAAGAATCGCTGCATCTAATGGGTAACGATCAAGTGGCTGAATAGTCACTTCGCACGCCAGATCTGCATTTTTACACAGATCCATAAAACTACCTGCTTGTGCACGAGTGGCTTTGTATTCAGGCAAATAACGGCCAGCCTGACGCATCATCCATACAGGTGTGTAATCAACAGGCTCTTTTAACAAAGCACGCAGGAAACGATCGTTCTTTAATTCGCTCATAAATTCTTTTCCCGTAGCCAGCTTACCCCAAACGGCTACGTGATCCTCCCAAAATTCTAAATTATCTATTTAAACACAAAGGGCGCTAAGGCTTGCCTGAACTGACATCCAGGTTCCTTAGCGCCCTTATTGGTTATATCACAATCAGACTTCCAAGTAGTCCAAAATTCCTTCAGCGGCATTACGCCCTTCAAACACAGCTGTAACTACCAAGTCAGATCCACGCACCATGTCGCCACCGGCAAAGATCTTAGGATTAGTCGTTTGGTATTTGAACTCGCCATTAGCAGGAGCCTTAACGCGACCACGTTCATCTACCTCTACACCGTACTCAGCAAACCAAGGCGCTGGGCTAGGTTGGAAACCGAAGGCAACCAAAACATGATCACATGGAATCACCTCTTCTGAACCAGGTACTGGCTCAGGACGACGACGACCACGCTCATCTGGCTCACCCATTTGGGTAGTCAGCAGTTTGATGCCTTCTACCTTGCCGTTACCGACAATCTCAACAGGCTGACGATTGAACAGGAATTGCACACCCTCTTCTTTCGCGTTGGCAACTTCGCGCTTGGAACCCGGCATGTTCTCTTCATCACGGCGGTAAGCACAGATAACTGACTCAGCACCTTGGCGGATAGAGGTACGATTACAGTCCATCGCGGTATCACCACCACCAAGAACAACAACCTTCTTACCTTCCATATTGATGAAACCGTTTTCATCCTGCTCGTAACCCAAGCAGTTGTTCACGTTAGAGATCAGGAATGGCAGTGCTTCATACACACCCGGCAGATCTTCACCCGGGAAGCCACCCTTCATGTACGTGTAAGTACCCATGCCGAGGAATACGGCGTCATACTCATCAACCAGGCTTTGGAAATCAACGTCTTTGCCCACTTCGCAGTTGAGTTTGAACTCGATGCCCATCTCTTCCATGATGGCGCGACGACGTTTTACAACCTCTTTTTCCAGTTTGAACTCTGGAATACCGAAAGTCAGTAGGCCACCAATCTCAGGGTTACGATCAAATACAACTGGCTTAACGCCATTGCGGATCAAAATATCCGCACAGCCCAGACCCGCAGGGCCTGCACCAATGATCGCTACTTTTTTACCGGTGTCTTTTACGTGAGACAGATCAGGGCGCCAGCCTTTTTCGAAGGCTGTGTCAGAAATATATTTCTCAACAGAGCCGATAGTCACGGCACCAAAGCCACCTTCACCCAAAGTACAAGAACCTTCACACAGACGATCTTGTGGGCATACGCGGCCACAGATTTCAGGCAGTGAATTAGTTTGGTGAGACAACTCAGCCGCTTGCTCGATCTTGCCTTCAGCAACCAGTTTCAACCAATCAGGGATGTAGTTGTGAACCGGGCACTTCCAAGAGCAATAAGGGTTACCACAAGCTAAGCAACGATCGGCCTGTTCAGACGCGTGCGACTGATCAAAGCCCGCATAAATTTCGCGGTACTCTTTTTTGCGCTCTTCCGCATCCTTTTTAGCAGGGTCGCGACGCTCGACTTGGATAAATTGAAAA
>JBNKYV010000123.1:0-4310 GCA_050301075.1 Gammaproteobacteria bacterium | reverse complement strand
TACATGCCCTGCTTTACAACATGGAGACAGTCGTTGTAATTATTCTCGCCATCGTCATACTATTCAGCATCTTTATCTATATTTCTATCAAAGAACAATTTGAGAAATTTAGCTTTGCCATGAGAGAGATTGCTGATCAAGGCAATTTAACTCATCGACTCCAGGAAGCAGACAACCAAGAATTGGGACTGGTCGCCAAACTTTTTAACAACTTTATGAAAAAAATTAAGAGCGTTGTCGAGCTTGTTATTGAGTCCAGCTCATCACTGGCAAATGAATCAAACCAGATGATGCAGGTAATGAAAGATAGCAGCTTACAAGCAGACAAACAGCAGCAAGAATTTAACCAGATTGCACAGGCAATCGAAGAGGCAACCAACACACAGGACGAAATTTCACAAAGCGCCAATGCCGCAGCCAGCTCTGCAGAATCAGCCAACACTAGCGCACAAAATGGCCTAAATGTTGCTCATCAGGTAATCACTGCTAACAACGACATGATTAACGAGGTTAACAACGTTTCGAACCTACTCACACAGGTCAAAAACGACAGTGACGATATTGGCAAGATCATTATGGTGATAAAAAACATCGCCGATCAAACCAACTTACTTGCGCTAAACGCAGCCATTGAAGCCGCCCGCGCAGGCGAAAGCGGCCGTGGCTTTGCAGTAGTCGCAGATGAGGTTCGCTCGTTATCAAATAATATACAGAGCGAAATCGATTCGATTCAGCAGCAGGTAGAACGACTTCAAGCCAGTTCCAATAACGCAGTATCAGCTATGGAGAGAGGCCGCAATAAAATCGAACACAGCTCAATGATGTCTGCACAGGCGGGAGAGTCACTGCGGCAAATCACAGAAGCCATTGCGTCCATTATGTCTATGAACACACGTATCGCAGAAGCGACCTCCCACTCTAACGCACAGATCCACGAAATCAATAACCGCGTTCATACTGCTCGACAACTGTCAGAAGAAAGCACTCAAACGATTGCACGAGCAACACGATCAGCAACTGAGTTCAAATTCATGGCCAACCAGTTGCAAGGGTTGGTTGCTCAATTCCTACGCAACGACCAAAAAACCACAGTGCAACATGGCAAGGTCGAAAATGAAGACTCCTCACCCACAGGCCAACAACCCGCCGCCACAGAGGATGATATTGAACTATTCTGATTCACGCAGCACAGGACAGGCATAAAAAAAGCCAGGGGTTACCCAGCTTTTTCATTTTAAATTCTAGCGGAGTAAGGAGGATTATTCGCTACGCTCACCCTACGGGTCGCCGACACTTCGCTGTGGCGTTCTCCCTCGCTACCGCTCGGTCGTCGAACCAACTGATTTAAAATTCTCGGGTTCGAATCTCTTCTAATTCGGAAAAAAAAAAGGCCAGCACATGGCTGACCTTTTTCGATAAGAATTCTGGCGGAGAAGGAGGGATTCGAACCCTCGATCGAGTTACCCCGATACACACTTTCCAGGCGTGCTCCTTCGACCGCTCGGACACTTCTCCACACTTCCCACAACCCCTTGAGATCGTGAGGCGGCAGATTATAACAGATCAACTGCAATTTCACAGTCCCCCGCCCTGCTTAGTGCCTGTTTTTTTAAGATTATTATGGATTTATTGGCTAAATTGCCGATATGCTAAGTGGATGTCTATTACTGTTTGAGCTACAGGACGAGCCGGATATGTCAGACGAAAATACCTCCCCCACTTTGCTCGATCGCCTTGCGGCACTGGATGAGGCCTATCTCACCGATGAGACAGAGCACCTCGACACGCTGCTACCGCTGGCGCGCCTTTCCCAGGAGGATCATCACCGGGTTGAGAAACTGGCCCGGCAGATGGTTATCAAGGTACGTGAATCGAGCATGTCCAAGGGCGGGGTTGAAGCCTTCATGCAGGAATACGACCTCAGTTCTCAAGAGGGCATTTTGCTCATGTGCCTGGCTGAGGCTTTGCTGCGCATACCGGATTCCGAAACAGCTGACCGACTGATCAAGGACAAACTCTCACGCGCTGAATGGGCTGGGCACTTAGGTCAAAGCTCTTCGCTGTTTGTAAATGCTTCCACCTGGGGGCTACTGCTCACCGGGCAGATTGTCCAACTGACACCAGAGCTAATCAACAACTCCCCTTCTCTGTTTAGTCGCCTGCTGGGCCGTAGTGGCGAGCCGGTTATACGTGTGGCGATTAAACGCGCGATGCGCATCATTGGCCATCAATTTGTCATGGGGCAGACGATTGAAGAGGCCCTTGAACACAGCCACGACAAGAACAACAGCATCTATCGTTACTCGTTCGACATGCTCGGCGAGGCTGCGCTGACGGAGAAAGATGCCCAGCGTTATTTTCACTCCTATCACAACGCGATTGAGGCTTTGGGCAAAGAGAGTCAATGCACCTCACCGCTGTTTGATAACCCAGGTATTTCGGTAAAACTCTCAGCCCTGCATCCACGATACGAATTTTCTCAAGAGCAACGCGTTTTAGAAGAGCTACCACCACGCGTTTTGAAACTAGCACAAGCCGCAAAAGCGGCCAATATCAATATGACGATTGATGCAGAGGAAGCGAATCGTCTAACGCTCTCTCTCAAAGTGTTTGCACAAGTGTTGCGTGATGAATCACTTGCAGACTGGAACGGTCTTGGCCTTGCTGTACAAGCCTATCAACGCCGTGCATTGGGTGTGATTGATTGGTTAAGCGAGTTGGCTGTTGAATCAAAACATCAAATTCCCATTCGTCTTGTAAAAGGCGCCTACTGGGATAGCGAAATAAAACATGCGCAGGAACAGGGGCTGGAAAGTTACCCAGTGTTTACACGTAAAGCATCGACCGATGTCTCTTATCTTGCATGCGCAAAACGCATATTGGATGCCGGTGAACTTTTCTATCCGCAATTTGCCACACACAATGCACATACCGTTGCAGCGATCTCTACCATGGCCGGACAGCGCGAATATGAGTTTCAGCGCTTGCATGGCATGGGCGAAGCGCTGTTTGAAACAGCGATGCTTGAACGGGAGATTGTTTCCAACTGTCGTGTTTATGCGCCTGTGGGGAGCCATAAGGAGCTACTCCCCTATCTTGTGCGTCGCCTGTTGGAAAATGGTGCAAACACATCGTTTGTGAATCGCATCGTCGATGACCATGTGCCTATCGAATCGATCATTGCAGATCCGGTGGGTGAGATTGAGGTGCTGAAAGATCGAACTCATCCACGCATCACAACACCACGCCATATTTTTGGTAACAAGCGTCTTAATTCAATGGGCATCAATCTCGCAGACCATCAAGCGAGAGAAAATACGTTAGCAAAGCTCGATCAACTCAACGGGAATAGTTGGCAGGCCAACCCTATCGTGAACGGTTTTAAGATGGAGGGAGAGTCACGTGAAATTTTTAATCCGGCAAACCAAAATGAGTTAGTCGGTACAGCCGTTTCTCCCACCGCAGAGGCGGTCGAGAAAGCACTTGCCTCTGCATACAAATCTGCAGCGGAGTGGGCGAACACATCTGCCAGTAGTCGCGCAGATATTCTTGAACACGCCGCCGAATTACTAGAAAAGAATCAAATTGAGTTGATGTCACTTTGCATACGCGAAGGCGGCCGCACCATTAACGATGCGCTTTCAGAAGTGCGTGAAGCAACCGACTTTTGCCGCTACTACGCAGCACAAGCCAAACGCGAATTTGATCACCCATT
Organism: Gammaproteobacteria bacterium; assembly: GCA_050301075.1. GTDB lineage: Bacteria > Pseudomonadota > Gammaproteobacteria > Tenderiales > Tenderiaceae > JBNKYV01. The sequence continues at coordinate 595 of JBNKYV010000123.1, read as the reverse complement.
TAAAATGGTTGGCGTGACCGGTGAAAGCAATCAATTGCGTTTAACCGGGCGTGGCGTATTTGTTTGCATTAGCCCGTGGAATTTTCCAGTTGCCATTTTTACCGGGCAAATCACGGCCGCCTTAGCCGCTGGCAATACCGTCATTGCAAAACCCGCCGGGGTTACACCGTTGGCAGCTGCTGAGATTATTCGTTTGTTACATCTGGCCGGTATTCCCAAAGAGGTATTGCACTTTGTGCCAGGTGGTGGCGGTGAAATTGGCGACAGGCTCATTGGCGATGAACGCGTTGCAGGCGTTGCGTTTACCGGCTCAACCAGCACTGCGCGCCATATCAATCAACTGCTCGCACAAGGCAAAAACATTGTACCGCTGATTGCCGAAACTGGCGGCCAGAACTCGATGATTGTCGATAGTTCTGCCTTGCCTGAACAAGTGGTTAGAGACGTTATCACCTCCTCCTTCAACAGTGCAGGCCAGCGCTGCTCTGCGCTACGCGTCTTGTTTCTACAGCAAGACATTGCATACAACATGTTAGATATTCTGACTGGTGCTATGGACGAACTGCGCATTGGCAATCCATCGCTGCTTAACACC
>JBNKYV010000122.1:0-5250 GCA_050301075.1 Gammaproteobacteria bacterium | reverse complement strand
AATACACCGTTTGCGTAATAACGGCGTGTGAGGGTGTATTCACCGGGTTTGATTGACGGGATTGTGGCAGTGAGAAAACGGTAATCGTTAATTTCCATTGAATAGGTTTCGTCGGCGATCTCTAACTCTACTGCGTAGCCCTGGATATCTGTTTTGACGTGTGGCTCTGCCAATACGTCCATTGTTTCATCTGTCTGGCGGGTTTCAGGTGTTTGGCAGGCGCTTAATGAAATGGTTAAAACAGCAAATGCGAGAAAACGAACAACACTCTTCACAGCAATAAAATCTCTCATATAAAGCTTTCCCTTTGGTGAGATAGCACCAAGAGGAGGGCTTATGGACAACAGTTTTATGTGTGGTAAATCTGGTTTGGGGCGGTTGGTGTTGGTTTCGTTTGCCGGTGGTTTATCAGCCGGAATTTTAGCCACATTGGCATACCTGCACGGTGGTGCCTAATGCGATTTGAAACCTGATGCGCCCTAAACTAAATCAGATGCACTACATGACCTATTAGAAGTAACTAATATTATCACGAATGGAGAAGGTTGTCAGAACGAGAGTTCTTAAAGTGGTTTGTAAACTTGATGCTTGTGAATTAACTGGGTGTTATTTTTATTTGTAAATAATTAGTTATTGGCAAAACTTAAAGTTAATTATGCGCTAAACATGCTTTGAATCAGTGCTACCTCTTCTTGGGCTGACTCCATGGCTTCAATGCTTTGCTCAGGGGTGAGGCCAAATTTTTTGAAGGCGGGGATCTCTGTCCACTCCAGTTTTGCCAGTCGATGCGGGGTACCAATGTAGCTAAGGATGTTAGCGACGGTGACAAGATCAACGTAGTCAATATTGGGCCCAGAATCGCGATCCAGGTCTTCGTGTTCAGATACGATTTCAATCAATTCCTGAGGGAAGTTCCACTCATCGAGAATCGAGGTGCCAATCAGGTTGTGCAGTTTTTGGACAATGCTATCGAGCAGTGCTTCGTCCTCCAGCAGCTCGGGGGTGGTGGCTGCCTCGGTGAAGATGGGGATGGCACCGATATCGTGTATTAATCCCCCAAGCATAGCTTGGTCTGGTTTTAGCTTTGTATATTGCCGAGCCATGACGTGACTGATGGCGGCAACCTTGGTGCTATGCAGCCAAAGCTTTTTAAGGCGGTCGGTGATCTGTTTATTGCCTGGCGGTTGGTAGAGCTGCTCCATCACAATGCCGGTGACGATGTTGCGGACCACGTTGCTGCCGAGGCGTGTGATGGCGTTTTGAACGCTATCAATTTGTTTGTTGCTGCGGTACATGGCGCTATTGGCAACTTGTAGTAGTTTGGTGGAAAGAGCGGGGTCTGAACCGACGACAACTGAAATTTGCGCCGCGCTGGTGCTTGGATCTTCCACCATGCGGCGCACTTTCATGGCAATTTCTGGCAGGGTCGGGAGTGATAGACGATTATTGTTAATATCGTCCATGAATTTGGCCAGCAGAGTGGATTCGATACCCATGGCTCTTTAATCCTTTGCGCTACGCAACGAGCAGTTTTTGGATCTCTGATATTTCTGTTTGTGCTTCCGCCATGGTGGCGATGCTTTGTTCAGGTGTTAACCCAAGTTTCTGTAGGGCAGGGACATTATTCCAGTCGACATTGGAAAATTTGTTGTCGGGTTGGCCCATATAGCTGTGTAAATTGGCGATCAAAACTACGTCAGCATAGTCAATGTCTGGGCTGTCTCTGTCGAGCTTTTCGTGTTCGGCAACCGCGATGATCAGTCCTTCTGGAAAGTGCCAGTCTTCCAGTATCATCTTGCCGATATCGGCATGCATGTATGTGATAACCCGTTGCAAGGCCTCTCTATCTTCCAGCATGTCAGGAAAGTCGAGCGCGCGCTTTAGGATGGGGAGGGTGCCGATGTCGTGAATCAACCCTGCCAGCATCGCTTCATCGGGATTGAGTTTGGTTAGGCGTTTGGCTAGTACATTGCTAATGGCCGCGACGCGCGCACCGTGTACCCAAAGGGCATGCAGATCTTTTTTGATCGCCTGCACCTCTTTGGCTTTGTAGATTTGCCCCATGACCAGACTGGAGACCACGTTGCGGACACACACGCCACCCAATCGTACGATGGCGGTACGCACATTTTCTACCTGGTTGAGACCACGAAAAAAGACACTGTTGGCAACCTGCACCAAACGAGCAGAGAGTGCTGCGTCTGTCCCAATGATTTTCGCGAGTTTGTCGGCGGTTACCGAAGGATCGTCGGCCATTTTGCGAACTTTCATGGCGACTTCAGGCAGGGTGGGAAGGTCCAGCCGTCCTTTGGCAATATCATCCATGAGTGTGGCAATAAATTTGTCTTCCGTTTTCACCGTTGCCCGCCCTGTTTATTATCATTGCTAAAGTTATCGGCTAGGCCTGTAACACCTTTAAGGTGTTGGTGTGGAGGCCAAAAATAAAAAAGGCAGCACTTTAAAGTGCTGCCTTCTTAAGCGCTTTGCCTAGGCTGTTACTCGCCGATAGAGTAAGGCAGTGTTTGCATGGATAGCGCTGGTCCGGTTGAGCTCTCGATATGTAGCGTGTTCTCTGTGGATGCAATTTCGACAACTGCTAATAAATCCGTGACGCTGTCGCTCGATTGAGCGCAAACTACCGTTCCAGCTTTGTGCTCACTGCCATCTACAGCGGTGAATACTTCGTCGCCAGGTTTGATCTCGGCTACAGAATCCAGGCGCAGCAGATACATGCGGCGCTTAAGTTTGCCCAGGTATTGCATACGCGCTACAACCTCTTGCCCTGGATAGCAGCCTTTCTTGAAGCTCAGGCCGTTCACTGCTTGCAGATTGGTCATCTGTGGTACAAAAGCTTCTACGTTTTCGATATGTACAACGGGAATGCCTGCACGGATATTGAGAAGTTCCCAAACGCTGTCTTCAACCTGTGCTGCATTGTCTTTCAGTTGGTTGATCAAGGCATCTGCTGATGATTTTGGTGTGAAGATCTCAAAGCGAGTCGTTTCGCCTGGTACGCGAATGGCTGTGGCATCGTTTGCCGTGACTACGTTATCGACTTCGGTTGGTGTGCTACCGAATCCGTTATTGATCTTTGCTTCACTGTCAGGGCCGGAGATGCCGATACAAACCATCTCGTCACTTACGTCTGTCAATGTGACTTTAGACATCAATACAAACATGCGCAGACGTTTGATGGTGGCTTCAAGCGTTGCACGTGGCATCACCATGAAGTAGGCATCGTTTTGTTTGAAGATTCTGAACAGCGCTAGCATTCTACCCTTAGGGCTGCAGTAAGCACTGAGCTGGCTGTTGGCTTCCGTAACGCCATTCTTAAGGTCGTTAGTGAATTGATTGTGCAAAAAAGTTTGCGCATCTTCACCTTCAATCTTGATGATTCCGACATTTAGCGGGGCGGTGACAAGCTGATTTTGTAAAACTGCTTCACTTACACTCATGTTATTTAATTCTCTGACGACAATAGTAAATAGACTAATTCTAAAACGAATAATAACCCACTCTGGCACACGAAGTAATACTGGACTATTGGGAATTGTTAGTTAGACTTAGTAATAATTACTAGGGATAGTTGAAAGGTCACATCTAAGTAGATGAAAAATATAAAAACTGACACCCGACCTGTTTATTTGAATCTGCTGCGCATCCGCCAGCCCATTACCGCCATAACTTCCATCGGACACCGCATTTCTGGTGTGCTGTTGTTTCTCTCCATCCCATGCATGATCTGGATGCTGGATCGCTCTTTGTCCGGGCCTGAGGGGTATCAGCAGGTAGAGGCGTTTTATGCTAGCGGTTTCGGAAAAGCGATTACATTGGCGGTCACGTGGGCGCTGGCGCATCATTTCTTCGCCGGGATTCGTTTTCTGTTGCTGGATATCGACTGGGGTGTGGATATCGCAGTGGCGAGAAAAACAGCTATGGTCGTGAACGTATTGGGCGTGCTTGGTGTGGTGGCCGCAATGGCGGTGCTGCTATGAGTTGGAGAGGTAGCGGTTTGAAAGCGTGGATGTTGCAGCGTGTCAGCGCAGTGTATATGGCGCTCTACATCGTCTATTTCATCGGTGTCATGGTGGCGTGTAAACCCACGGGCTTTGAAGCGTGGAACGCTTGGATGACATCCACCACTATGGCGTTGGCTACGGCCACGTTCTTCCTTGCCTTGCTTGGTCACGCATGGGTTGGAATGCGCGATGTCTTTCTTGATTACATTAAACCTTTTGCCTTGCGTTTGACCCTATTGGCGCTGCTCGCTCTAGGGTTGCTCGTGCTTGGTATTTGGGTTGTGAAAATACTATTAACAGGGAGTTATTAGTGAGTCACTCTATTCCTGTACGTCGTTTTGACACCTTGGTAATTGGTGCTGGCGGTGGTGGGTTGCGCGCTGCATTGCAGTTGGCGCAGGCAGATGCCCATGTGGCGGTGGTTTCCAAAGTGTTTCCTACGCGTTCGCACACGGTTGCGGCGCAAGGTGGTATGAACGCAGCGCTGGCCAATGTGTTGCCGGACAACTGGCATTGGCACATGTTCGATACCATCAAGGGGAGTGACTATCTGGCAGACCAGGATGCGGTTGAATACATGTGCCGCGCTGCGCCACGTTTGGTGGTGGAGTTGGAACATGCTGGCGTGCCTTTCTCTCGTTTGGATAACGGCAAGATTTACCAGCGTCCCTTTGGTGGCCAAAGCCAGAACTTTGGTGGCGATCAGGCGGCGCGTACCTGTGCTGCAGCAGACCGGACCGGTCATGCGATTTTGCATTCCCTCTATCAACAAAACATTCGCGCCAAGACACACTTCTTTGATGAATATCTGGCGCTTGATTTGATTCGTGATGACGATGGCTACGTCCTTGGCGCGGTGGTGATGGAGATCGAAACTGGCGAACCGATGATTATCGAAGCCAAGGCAACACTGTTGGCTACTGGTGGAGCTGGGCAGATCTTTCGCACTAATACTAATGCGCATATCAATACCGGTGATGGTTTGGGTATGGCGCTACGCGCTGGTATTCCATTGCAGGACATGGAGTTCTTCCAGTTTCACCCCACCGGCATTGCCGGTAAAGGCATGTTGATTACTGAAGGTGCGCGTGGTGAGGGTGGTTATCTACTGAATAAAGATGGCGAGCGTTTCATGGAACGCTATGCGCCAAACGCGAAAGATTTGGCGAGTCGAGATGTGGTGAGCCGCGCCATCTATACCGAAGTGAAAGAGGGACGCGGTTGCGGCCCT
>JBNKYV010000121.1:0-11892 GCA_050301075.1 Gammaproteobacteria bacterium | reverse complement strand
CAACTCGCCAGCAGCACCGAATTTGCCTTCAGTTGTGCTAGGAGTGCCAGAGTTGTCATCGCCGATAGTGTAGATGATGTCTACGTAGCCGCTAGTGTCCGCAGCAGCAGCAAAACCAGGAGCCATAGCGGCAGCGATTGCCAAAGGTAACAACTTCTTCTTCATTACGTGTATTCCTCCCTAAGGAATTTTATTGTTATAGAGTCGAATCAAGGTAGTTATTCGAATAACCGGGTTAATCTTATGCCCACTTTTAACCACATTGCAAGCTTTTTGTTATAAAAATGTAACACTGTGGTATTTAGGTCAGGTATTTGCTCTTTGGTATTAAATAGAATAAAAACCGTGTTATGATTGCATGCCTGTTTTGGGTTAAAAAACCCAGTAAAATCATCGAAATAATTGAGAGTTTGTCGGTAAGTTGAATTATTCGCATCAATGCAGGGAGTGCAGCTTTGCGGGGAGTTGGTTAACCGTGGTGTCTGCGCGCAACATTATTGATGTTGCTTTTGTGCATTTGGATGATTTTTCGCGACACTGTCTTGGTGTTAACTCGCTCCAGGGAGTATAGGTATTTCTCCACGTATTATTCCTCGTTCTGAACACCCGGTTTCACGGGGCAATATCAGTGAAAATGCACTGAAGGTGCTTTATCGTCTGAAGAATGCCGGTTATGAGGCGTATCTGGTGGGCGGTGGTGTACGCGACATGTTGCTGGGGCGCGAGCCCAAGGATTTTGATATTGCGACGGATGCCAGCCCCGATGAGGTTAAGGATCTGTTTCGTAATTGTCGCTTGGTCGGGCGGCGCTTTCGCTTGGCGCACGTTCTGTTTGGCCGTGAAATTATCGAAGTTGCAACGTTTCGTGCCCAGGTAACCGATGAAGATCAGAATAATGGCGATGCCGAGATAGAGGCGGGTGGCCGCATCCTGCGCGACAATGTTTATGGTTCGCTTGAAGATGATGCCTGGCGTCGTGACTTTACCATCAATGCTCTTTACTACAACATTCAGGATTACTCAGTCGTTGATTACACGGGGGGCATGGATGATCTGGATGCAGGCCTGCTGCGCATTATCGGTGACCCCGAGCAGCGTTATCGCGAAGATCCGGTGCGCATGTTACGTGCGGTCCGCTTTGCTGCAAAGATTGGTTTTCGCATTGATCCGGCCTCCGAAGAGGTGATCTATGATCTTGGGCATTTGCTCAAGGATATTCCTGCTGCACGTCTCTTTGATGAAGTGCTTAAGTTGTTTGTTGGTGGTTATGCCGTGCAAACCTTTGAACTGTTGCGTCATTACCGCCTGTTTGAATATCTATTCCCACAAACAGAAGCGAGTTTGACTGAAGAGGAAGATGGTTTTCCGCATGTCTTTGTGCTTAGAGCGCTGAGTAATACCGATGCGCGCATTGCTGCAGATAAGCCGGTAACGCCCGCGTTTCTATATGCGGCATTATTGTGGGAACCAGTGCGTGTTGCCATGCGCCCTTACCTTGATAAAGGTGATAATTATCAGCAGGCCATGACCAAAGCCTCGCAAGAGGTGATCGATATGCAAGTGCAGACGACTTCTTTGCCGCGCCGTTTCAGCACTCCAATGCAAGAGATCTGGAATATGCAGAACCGCCTTGCCAAACGTGCAGGACGACGCGCCTTTCGTGTTTATGAGCATCCGCGTTTTCGTGCGGCTTATGATTTTCTGCTGTTGCGCGCTGAATCCGGTGAGGCGGATCAAGAGTTGTGCGACTGGTGGACCACTTTTCAGGAAATGGATGATGAAGGGCGTGCACAAATGGTTCGCGATATTACCCCCAAGCGTGCGCGTCGCGGGCGTCGGCCGCACCGCAAGAATAACTAGTAATGTCTACAGCCTTCACGACGGCCTATATTGGCCTTGGCAGTAATCTGGAAAACCCGGTCGAGCAAGTTGTTTCTGCAATAAATGAGCTGGCGACTTTGCCAAATTGCACGAATGTTGTTGCGTCAGGTTTGTATGGCAGTGCGCCTATGGGGCCGCAAGATCAGCCAGACTATGTGAATGCAGTTGCCTCGTTAGAGACCTCATTGTCGGCTCATCAGTTACTTAAAGAGCTGCAAGCGCTGGAACAATTACACCGGCGAGTGCGTGAGCGCCACTGGGGGCCGCGTACTTTGGATCTCGATCTGATATTGTTCGGCGATGAGGTTATCCAAACTGATGATTTGATCGTGCCTCATCCCGGCATGTGTGAACGTAATTTTGTCTTAATTCCTTTATATGAGATTGCCCCGGAGCTGACTTTGCCGGACAATCAGCGTTTGCGGGATTTAGTTAAACAGTGCCCTGAGGATGGGCTAAACAAGATTGCTTGAAATGAGTCAGCACAGCCCCGGTTACATCGTTGTTGAAGGTCCGATAGGTGTCGGTAAGACCAGTCTGGCGCACCGTCTGGCGGAGACGTTTGGTTCAGAGTTGCTGCTGGAAGGCGCAGATGCCAATCCATTTCTGGATCGTTTCTATATAGATCCAAAGAGTGCAGCGCTGCCCACGCAGCTGTTTTTTCTGTTTCAGCGTGCCCAGCAACTTCAGGATATGCGTCAGGGTGATATGTTTACTCCTGTCTGGGTGGCTGATTTCCTGATGGAAAAAGATCGCCTTTTTGCTCAGTTGACGCTGGATGAAGATGAGTTGAAACTGTATGAGCAGGCGTATCAGCATCTTGCCATTGACGCTCCCAGGCCTGATCTGGTGATCTATCTGCAAGCTCCAGTTGAGGTGTTGATGGAGCGCATCCGTAAACGTGATCGTGAGTGTGAGCGTGGCATTGACGCAGCTTATCTGCAACGATTGGTCGATAGCTATACGCGCTTCTTCCATCAATACGAGGATGCGCCTTTGTTGATTGTAAACGCGGCTGGGTTTAATCCGGTGGACAATGACATGGATTACCAGACGTTGCTTGATCAGGTTAAAAGTATTCGCACTGGCCGCCACTATTTCAATCCACTGCCATTCGATATGGCACGTTAGTTTTTTCGAGTTAAGAGAGAGACAGATGACATCTCCTGTAACCATAAGTCGCTTGCGAGCGATGAAGGCGCACGGCGAAAAATTCACCTGCCTGACAGCCTATGACGCTTCATTTGGCCAACTGTTGGATGAGGCGGGTGTTGAGGTGATTCTGGTAGGGGATTCGTTGGGCATGGTGATTCAAGGTCATAACACCACTGTACCTGTGACCATGGAAGATATGATCTATCACGGCCAGGCTGTGGCGCGCGGCAACAAAAACGCGTTGCTGATGGTGGATATGCCCTTTATGGCTTGCCCTACGGTTGAGCTGGCGCTGGTAAACGCCACGCGTTTGATGCAGCAAGGTGCTGCGCAGATCGTGAAACTGGAAGGGAGTGGTGTGCAATTAGAGATTGTCACCGAGCTGGCTAAGCGCGGTATTCCCGTGTGTGCTCATCTGGGGTTGCAGCCGCAGACAGTGCACAAGTTGGGAGGGTATCGTGTGCAGGGGCGTGATGCCGATGCTGCCAAGGCGATGATGGATAGTGCCAAGGCGTTGGAAGAGGCAGGTGCTGATATGTTGTTGCTGGAGTGCGTGCCTGCGCCATTGGCAGCTGAGATCTCTCGAGATTCAGCTGTTCCGGTGATAGGTATTGGTGCCGGGGCTGAGACCGATGCTCAGGTGTTGGTGTTGCATGACATTCTTGATGTTACGCCCGGTAAGCGTCCCAAGTTCAGTAAAAACTTCATGGCGGAAGCGAACTCCGTACGCGAAGCGGTAGAAAATTATGTGAAAGAAGTGAAGTCGGGCGCGTTTCCTGCGCGCGACCATTGGTTTGAGTAATGATTGTTGTAAATAGTATTGCTGATGTTCGTCAGCGAATCGGTGATTGGCGCCGCGATGGGTTGCGCGTTGCTTTTGTACCTACCATGGGTAATCTGCATGAAGGACACCTGACCTTGGTGCAAGAGGCGCGAAAACAGGCTGACCACGTTGTGGTGAGCATCTTTGTGAATCCTATGCAGTTTGGTCCTAATGAGGATTTTGAGCGTTATCCCCGCACGCTGGAGGCTGACTCTGCCAAACTGGAAAGCGTCGGTGCTGATTTGCTCTTTGTGCCACCCGTGGAAGAGATGTATCCCGCCAAAAGCAATACCTGTGTAGAGGTGAGCGGTGTCACGAAGGGGTTGTGTGGTGATATGCGGCCCGGCCATTTTATTGGTGTGGCCACTGTTGTTGCCAAGCTTTTTAATATTGTTATGCCTGATGTGGCACTGTTTGGCGAGAAGGACTATCAGCAGCTGCTGGTGATTCGTCGCATGGCGACTGATCTCTGTTTTCCTGTTGAGGTTGTCGGTGTACCGACTGTGCGGGAAGAGAGTGGTTTGGCCATGAGTTCGCGTAACGGTTATCTGTCTGATGAGGAAAAGCAGAAAGCTGCCTTGATTTATCAGGTGTTGCAGGGGACCGCGCATCAGATTGAAGAGGGGCAGCGTAACTATCGTCAGATCGAGTCGGTGGTTATTGAGCTGCTTGCTGCTCAGGGATTCAAGCCGGAGTACTTTGCCATCCATAATGCTGAAACGCTGGAGCCGGCTGGGGTAAATGATAAATCCCTTCGTATTCTGGTAGCGGCCAAGCTGGGCCAAACTCGTTTGATCGACAATATTGGTCTCAACCTGTAAAATGCGCCGTTTTTCACGGTCTTAGAGTTTGGCTGTGGCGAGAGTGTTTAAACAGGAGTTTGTTCATGCAGCATATGATGCTTAAAACTAAGTTACATCGTGCCCGTGTGACCCATGCGGAATTGGATTATGAAGGGTCGTGCGCTATTGATGAAAACTTGTTGAAGGCTTCAGGAATTCGCGAGTACGAACAGATCCATATCTATAACATCAATAATGGCGAGCGTTTCACCACCTATGCGATTCGTGCTGAAGCGGGGTCTGGTATTATTTCGATCAATGGCGCTGCCGCGCGCAAAGCAAGCGTAAATGATCTGGTCATTATCTGCTCGTATGTGGGGATTCCAGAAGAGGCGTTGGCTGATTTCAAACCTAAGCTGATTTATATCAATCAAGAAGATAACTCGATTAGCCACACAGGGGATGAAATCCCTGTTCAGTTGGCAAGCTAAATGGTTTTAAAATACGGTAGATACAAAAAAGGAGAGGCTAAAAACCTCTCCTTTTTTATTTGTAGCACTGACTACGTTTAAGCTGCTTTGCTTTTTTTGGCTGTGGCGAAGCAGTCTTCTCGCCAAATGCACTCTTGCTGGTCGCAATCGCCGCTGATTGCTGAGGCAAAACAGTCGAAGTTGCCTTCGTTCAGTTGAATCTCGCGCACAAGATCTGTTTTGTTTTTCTTGCCCGGCTTTAGGCCCATATCTTTTGCAATGACACGAATCTGGTCCATCTTCATCGTTATGTCTCCGTAAGGGGGAAGTTCAAGAACTGTAATTCTGAGCCATTATGTACACTTTTGCCAAGCCCCGGCTGTTAAAGCGGGGCCTTGGCGTCCATCCGTGGTGGCTCGTGCAGATATTAGCCCGTATTGCGCATGCCCGCTGCGATTGCGTTGATAGAGCGTAACAGTGGATCTAGCCAGGTGTTACGTTCTTCTTCAGACAGACTTTCGTCGCGATAGCGTTTGAGCAGTGTTATCTGGATATTGTTGAGTGGATCCAGGTATGGATTACGACGTGCCAGTGATAGTGCCAGCGTGGGATTTTCATCCAGCAGGTGTGAGCTATCTGTTACGTTTAGCACGGTATCCAGCGTGCGTTTGTACTCTTCACTGATCTCTTTGTAGACGGTTTTAGTGGTTGTAGGGTCTACGCACAGCTTGGCATATTCCTGAGCGATGTTCATGTCTGCCTTAAACAGAGCCATTTGAGTGTTGCTCAGTAGTGCGCGGAAGAAGGGCCAGTTGCGATACATCTCGCGCAGTGTGCTGATTTTCTCTTCGTCACCTTGCGCCCAGTTGGTCAATGCGGAACCGATGCCATACCATGCAGGCATGGTGTGGCGTGATTGTGCCCAACCGAATACCCATGCGATGGCTCGCACCGAGCCTTTGGAACGATCACCCTTCTTACGGTGTGATGGGCGCGAGCCAATGTTCATCATGCCGATTTCATATACCGGCGTCGCTTCGTAGAAGTAATCCAGCAGGGCAGGGTTGTTGTCGGTCAGTTTGCGGTAGGCGCCCTCACCGTTTTCAACCAGGTTGTTGAATATTTGCAGGTGGCCGTCATGATCTTCTGGCGCTGGCGTCACAATGTAACGGCTGGCCTTCATCAGGCCGGTAGAGCCCATGGTGAGTTCGTATACGGCTGTTTCATGGTTGCTGTACTTGGACGACAGTACTTCACCTTGTTCGGTAAATTTGATTTGACCAAATACGGTGCCCGCTGGTTGCGACAGGATGGCATCGTGAGTTGGGCCGCCGCCGCGACCAATTGTGCCGCCACGGCCATGGAACAGACGGCATTCGATGTCATGTTTGCTAGCAATCTTAGTGATCTTGCGCTGGGCTTGATACAGGTTCCAGCCGGAGGCGAGAATGCCACCGTCCTTACATGAGTCAGAGTAGCCCAGCATAACTTCCTGAATATTACCGGAGGCTTGTAGCAGGCGGCGGTAAACATCGTTGGCCAGCAATAGTTCCATCACGGGTTCGATATGTGCCAAATCTTCGATGGTCTCGAACAGAGGCGAGATTTGAATATCGCAACGCCATTGATCACCTTGGCATGAAACCAAGCCGGCCAAGCGGGCCAGGAACATCACTTCCATGATGTGGCTGGCGTTATGCGTCATGGAGATAACGTAGGTACCAAAGGCGCGCAGGCTGACCTCTTTATGCATTTGCGCCATAACATCAAACACTGCCAGCGTTTCGCGGGTTTCATCTGATAGTTGGTTGCGGTCAACCGCTGGGGCGTTATTGCTTGAGATCAGCTCGGCGAGCGTTGCCAGGCGTTGGTTTTCATCCATGCCTGTGTAGCTGTCGTTGCTATAGGCGTGTTTGAGTACGTCCGTCACGGCATCAGTATGGCGTGTTGATTCCTGGCGAATATCCAGGTACATGAGGAAGAAACCAAATGTTTCTACCAAGCGAATCAGGTCTTTTAGCTTACCGTTAGCGATTTTGCCGTCGCCGTGGCTGTGCAGAGAATCATAGATGGTGCGCAGATCTTTGAGTAGCTCATCTTCATTTTGGTAAGCATTCGCGGTGGTTTCCGAAACTTCTTCACCTAGTGATTGTTTAACTGCAACCAGGTTGCGTTCAAGACGGTAACGGATAAAGAAAAGCATGCGACGGTAAGGTTCGTTACCGAAGCGTTCCAGGTCGCCATCAAAAGCATCGGCTGCCAAGTGGTTGTAATTCGCTAGCGCATCGGAGAGTGCTTGTGTCGGGCGGCATAGTGAGTATGACATGGTCAGTGTGCGCGACAGATCAACAATACGTCTCAGGTGCTCAAGCAGAACAGCGCGTGATTGCAGGCGCAGGGCGTATACGGTGGTGTCTGGCGTGACATTAGGGTTGCCGTCACGGTCTCCGCCGATCCATGAACCAAAGCGTAAAAAGCTTGGAATGGTCACGGCGGGTTCGCCACTATAGATATTGGCTGTAGCCTTTTCCATATTGCGATAGGTTTTTGGAACCGCGTTAAACAGGCAGTCCTGGAAGTAACCGATACCGGTGCGGATTTCATCTTCCACTTTAGGGCGGCGTACGCGTACTTCGTCTGTTTTCCATAGAACCTGGATTTCGGTTTGCAGGTGCTCGATGATCTCAACGCGTTCCTGTTTGCTCAGGCGTGTGTCATCCAGTTGCTCGCTGGTAACAAAAATACGACGCAAAGCCTCTTTCACCATGCGGCGCTTGGCTTCAGTTGGGTGAGCAGTGATAACCGGGTAATAGGCTAGGCGTTCAAGGATGTTCTGTAGCTGCCCTGAATCAATGTTTTGTTGTTTGAATTCGCGCAAGGTAGCGTCGAATGAACCGGGCCACGCGGGGCCATCACTGAAACGGCACTGACGGCGGCGCTGCTGGTGTTGATAAGCCTCTTCAGCGATGTTGACCAGGCTGAAGTAAAGACTAAAAGCGCGCACTACCTGGGTCAGGGTTTGTGGATCCAGGCGATTGATCAACAGGTTAAGTTGTTGGCGTTTCTTGGGATTGTTCTCGTTTTTGCGCAGGCTGATATAGCCTTTGCGAAGGGTCTCGACGGCTTCAAAGACCTCATCACCGGCTTGGGCGCGAAGGACGTTCCCTAGCAGATTGCCGAATAACTTGACGCGACTGCGAAGCTTTTTATCCATAGCTCTCAATAAAAACAACTAGTTATGTGTGTGAAACGCCGAAGTTCAGATCAACTTCGGCGACAAAAAGGCGGCCATTATACACCGAGCGCCCAAATTTTGGAGTTTGGGCGTCGGTTATGGCTGATATGGAGCCCTAAATTAGGGGCGGTGGAGCAGTGCTTGCTCGTAGAGTTCCAGGTAGTGTTTGGCGCTCTGTTTCCAGCTGAAATCTTGCTTCATGCCCCTTACCATCATCTTTTGCCAGAGTTTAGGCTGGTCGCGATAGAGGGAGATGGCCCTGTGCGCGGCCCACCAGAGTCCGTCCATATTGGCATGTTCAAATTGCAGGCCAGTGGCCGTATTTTCCGCGAGATTCTCATCACTGGCGTGGGTGACGGTGTCTGCCAGACCACCGGTGTGGCGGACGATAGGTACGGTGCCATAACGTAGGCTGTAGATCTGGTTCAGGCCGCAGGGCTCAAATCGTGATGGCATTAAAAAGATATCGGCGCCGGCCTCAATCTGGTGGGCGATAGATTCGTTGTAGCCAATGTGCACCGAAACGTGGTGCGGGTATTTTGCGTGCGCCTGTTTAAGGGCCTGCTCAAAGCGTTTGTCACCGGTGCCGAGCAGTACCAGCTGCGCATCGTGTTCGACAAGGCGAGGAATGATATCAAGTACCAAGTCGATGCCTTTTTGTTCAACCAATCGGCCAACCAGACCAAATAGAGGTGTGTCGCTCTTTTTGGGTAATCCAAATTGCGTCTGCAGGGCGCGTTTGCATTCAGCTTTGCCCGCGAGGTTTTTGCTGTCGTAGTGGTGTTTCAGGTGTTCGTCAGTGGCGGGATTCCACTCTTTATAATTAACGCCGTTCAGAATGCCTTGTAGTCGGTCTGCGCGGTGTTCGAGCAGACCTTCCAGCCCATAACCAAAATGATTGGTGCGGATCTCTTGCGCGTAGGTGGGGCTAACGGTGTTGATCATGTCTGAATAGGTTAAGCCGCCTTTGATAAACGACAGTCCGCCATAGAACTCCAGTCCATTTATGCCCCACAGTGCCTGCGGCAGATCGAGTTTTTCAAACTCTGACGGATGGAAGTAGCCGTGATAAGCCAGGTTATGCACTGTAAATACGGTGGCTGGGCGCTGTGGGTGTAATGAAAGCAGTGCGGGTATAAGCCCGGTTTGCCAATCGTTACAGTGGACGACGTCCGGTTGCCAGTTGAGTCCTGCCTGATTGGTGGCAACGGCAACAACGGTACGTGCAAAGGTGGCGAAGCGTTCGGCGTTGTCTTCCCAATCTTCGCCGTCATCACCTACATAGGGGCCACCTTCGCGGTCAAAGTGGGCAGGGGAGTCCACCAGCCACAGCTTTACTGTGGTGCCGGGAAAGCGTCCTTCAAAAAGGCGTACACTGGCAGGAACGCCTTCCATGTCGAGGCTAACCAATTCAAGCTTCTCCACCTTGCGTAGGGTCTCGCGGTAGGCGGGCATGATAATGCGGATATCCTGGCGCAGAGCCTTCAGCGCCGCTGGCAGGCTACCGGCAACGTCACCTAGGCCGCCTGTTTTGATGAGAGGGTGTGCCTCACTGGTGACAAATAGGATGTTTTTATTTTTTGGCATGAACTCTTCCTGCAAACTGCAACGAGCCGGATGGCTCTAATTGCTGTCAGGATATCAAACTCATCAAAAAGGCGGGAGAGAGAAAAGTGCACGCCCCTTTCTTTTGGGGGAGGAGAGGCGGGGCGTGCGGCCACTAAAACAGTGAAAAAGTAACGATGGAAGTATCGTGTTGGTTATTACCTTAGCAATGAATATTGCCCCTGAATATGTGGCAAATTGTCGCGGCGACATTGCCCGATTGTGTCGATAGAATAAATAATATGTTTAAGCTTTCAGAATATTGTGCAGATGAAATCCTGGGTGCAAACCTGCGCCGCCTAGTTAAGGTTCGTGCGCTGGCCATACTGGGTGAGCTTGGTGCCATCGCCGGGGCTGCTTATGGGTTGGGTATGCCGTTGCCGCTCGCCGTGTTGTATTCAATTGTAGCGATCCATCTTTTATTGAATCTGGTTACCTGGTGGAGAACCAAGGTGACACAGCATGTAACGGCTATAGAGCTTTTTTATCAGCTATGTAGTGATACCGTTGTTCTGCTTTTGCTGCTCTATTTTTCAGGCGGTGCCTCCAACCCTTTTGTTTCTATGTTACTGCTACCTTTGGTGGTGGCGGCCGCTATTTTGCCGCGTGTGCATGTGTGGGTTATGGCTGCGTTGGTGATGATTGGTTATGGCTTGTTGATGTATGCCTATCGCCCGGCCCAGCAGCACGGCGAACATCAAATGCATAATATGGCCAGCGAGTTTGACTGGCATGTTATGGGGATGTGGTTTGGTTTTTTGCTGGGGGTTGCTGTGGTGGTCTTTTTTGTCTTTCGCATGGCAGAGTCGTTGCGCGAGCGTGACCGCATCTTGGCAGAGGCGAGAGAGCGCTCTTTGCGAGACGAAAATCTGGTTGCCCTTGGCACACTGGCCGCCGGTGCAGCGCATGAGTTGGGCACACCCCTATCGACTATGGCGGTGTTGAGTAAGGATCTTGAGCAGGAATATGAAGATGATCCTGCGTTGGCAAAAAGGCTCTCTATTTTGCGTCAACAGGTGGATCGCTGTAAGGAGACTTTGGCGATGATATCCGTTTCATCTGGAGAGATGCGTGCTGAAAGCGGGCACTCTGTGCGTCTGGATGAGTTTATCAAGACGGTGGTGAGTGGTTGGCGTCAACGTTACCCAAATGCAACGTTGAATTTTGATATGAAGGGTGAACAACCAGTCCCCCAAATTATTGCAGAAAAGGGGCTGAGCCAAGCCTTGATTACCTTCCTTGATAATGCAGCGGACTCTTCACCAAATGATATCGACATGGTGTGCGCCTGGGATTTGACTACGCTATTTATAGAGATTGCAGATCGTGGTGCGGGTATGCCGCAGGAGTTTCTGGATTTGATTGGTAAAAAAGGGTTTACCACTAAGCCAGAAGGTCACGGACTTGGCTTGTTGTTGGCTCACTCGATTATTCAGCGCCTTGGTGGAGAAATAACGGTGCAGTCTCGCGAGGGGGGCGGAACGTTGATTAAGGTCAATTTGCACTTGGCTAAATTGTTGGTGAATGGATGAGTGACGAGATAAAAGATCAACCGTTATTGTTGTTGGCAGATGACGATGATGTATTTCGTGATGTGTTGGCAATGTCGCTGGAAAAACGCGGCTTTGAAGTTAAGAGCGTTGCTTGTGTGGCTGAGGGCATTACGGCGAGTGATGAAGCGCTGCCTGAATATGCCGTTGTTGATTTGAATATGCCGGGTGGTTCCGGGCTTGAGTTGGTTGAGCATCTTTGCGGCCAGGAAGAGCCGGTTCGTGTGGTGGTGCTGACGGGGTATGCTAGTGTTGCCACCGCGGTGGAGGCGATCAAGCTGGGCGCTATACATTATCTCTCCAAGCCGGCTGATGCTGACGAAATTGTTGCCGCCTTGCACAAAGATGAAGGTGATGCTTCGGTGCCGGTTGATGGTCAACCCATGTCCGT
>JBNKYV010000120.1:0-6306 GCA_050301075.1 Gammaproteobacteria bacterium | reverse complement strand
GACATTCAAATTCCAACTACGCATCCCCGATTCCCATTAAAGATGCCCCACAAAATTAGAGGTATATACTTCAGCGTGGACAAGAGTATATCGTCAGGAGAGAAACGAAAGTAAAGAAAATTCGACAAAACCGATAATCTCGCACTAACAAGATATTTTCTTTCACAATTAAAAGTAATGTTTTTAAACATCTCTCCGTTAAATTTAGTTGAGCGTTACCAAAAGCACTGATTTACGCATTACCATTTTATTGGGTCTATAGTTGTAAAGAAGGGAATGTTTCGCAGGGACATCATGAGTAACGACGACCAGTTTACACATAACGATCAATTCTCCTTTCTTAATCAAAAAGGAACATTAAGTGAAAAACTGACAAACGCGCACGCCTTGCTACAACAAAGCCTCCCCTTTATCGCGCGCGTTGCGCTCGCACTGTATGACCCGGAAACCAAAATATTAAAAACCTTCCTCCACAGTAGTGGTGAAGATAACCCACTCCCCCACTACGAAACAATTATCGATAACGCCCCTTCCTTAAAAGAAATACTGAAACGTGGCCAACCCCGCGTAATCAACAAAATGCTTACCTTTGAAGATCCCAATGCGGCTACACATGTTCAACGCCTGGGACGACAAGGTTACGCTGCCAGCTACACCATTCCGATCTTTGAAGAAGGTGCGTTTCTCGGTTTTCTGTTTTTTAACTCGTATGAGTCGGATGTATTTAACGAAACCGCCTTACAACAACTAGATCTGCATGGTCACCTCATCTCCCTCATGGTGATTAATGAACTGAAATCCATTCAAGCACTCTCAGCTGCCGTCAAAACCACTGGCAACATTACCCATCAACGTGACCCTGAAACCGGCAGCCATCTCGACCGCATGTCGCGCTACACACGTTTGATCGCAAAAGCACTGGCGGACAAATATGATCTCAACGATGACTACATCGAGCACGTTTTTATGTTCGCCCCTCTGCACGACATCGGCAAAATCGCCATCCCAGACGACATTCTGCTTAAACCTGGAAAACTGTCAGATGACGAAATGGAAATCATGCGCACCCATACTTTGAAAGGCTGCGAGATTATCGACAACATGCTGCAGAACTTTGGCCTTGAACACCTGGATCACACCCGCATCATGCGCAACATTGCCGCCTACCATCACGAAGCGGTTAACGGCTCTGGCTACCCACTTGGAAAATCAGGCGATGAGATCCCTCTAGAGGCTCGCATTGTCGCCGTAGCAGACATCTTCGACGCGCTCACCAGTCGCCGGCCATACAAAGATGCCTGGACCAACGAAGAAGCATTTCAACTACTCAAGGAGATGGCTGGTGAGAAGCTGGATGCCGATTGTGTAGAGGCCTTACTGGCGCATGAGAAAGAGATCATAGAGATCCAAAAAACGTTTGTTGAAAAAACCATCTAAAGAAGCTCTTAATAAAGTCGTTTTCGATTTAAAATGACCGTATGTCTACACTTATCGAACTCATTATTGCCATCTCTCTTGCGATCACCGTCGTACTCATCCACTACGAAACCCTGCGCCTGACATCGGCCTCTCTGCCACATCTGCACATGCGCCCGCGACAACGCATACTGGTGGTCATCTTCGCAGCCTTTTTCGCCCACTTGGTGGAGATCATGCTCTACGCGGTCGCCTACTACGTGATAGAAAAGATCGCCAGCACCGGCAATATCGCCGGTTTGCCCGTGAATAGCTTTTATGACTACGTTTATTACTCCATGGTCAGCTACACCACCCTAGGGATAGGCGATTTCTACCCGCTGGATGGCTTGAGAATGTTGACCGGAAGCGAGTCGCTAATCGGCCTGATGATGATCACCTGGACGGCTTCATTTACCTACCTGAGCATGGAGAAGTTCTGGAAGCTCCACTAACGGGCAGTTGAAATACCATATCCCCGGCAAAACCTGCGAAAAACGCCATTTTGGTTTAAAATATGGCCTCTTTTACCCCAGGTTTTCGTTTAAATGATTCAAGATAGTCCAAAACGTATCATCGTCGGCATGTCCGGCGGGGTCGACTCTTCTGTCACTGCGCTGTTGCTTAAGCAGCAAGGGTACGAAGTCAGTGGCCTATTTATGAAGAACTGGGAAGACTATCCTGACGGCGAATGCCCCGCCGTACAAGACTCTCAGGATGTCATGGACGTTTGCGATGTCATCGGTATCGAGATGGATGGCGTTAACTTTTCATCTGAATACTGGGACCGTGTATTCGCCTATTTCCTCGAAGAGTACAAGGCCGGCCGCACGCCAAACCCAGACATCCTCTGCAATAAAGAGATCAAGTTTAAAGCCTTTCTCGACTACGCGCTGGAACACGGTGCCGACAAAATCGCCACCGGCCACTACGCCAAGGTTGAGTATCGCGACGGCTACTATCGTCTGTTGAAAGCCGTAGACCAGAATAAGGATCAGACCTACTTCCTCTACACTCTGGGGCAGCCACAGCTCTCCAGAACGCTCTTCCCGCTGGGTGGGTTGCCCAAGCCAGAAGTGCGCAAAATCGCGGAAGAGAACGACTTCGTAAACGCCAAGAAGAAAGACTCCACTGGCATCTGTTTTATTGGTGAGCGCAAGTTCAAGGACTTCCTCGCCCAGTACTTGCCTGCTCAGCCGGGTGAAATGCGCACTCCAGAAGGCGAATTGATTGGTAAACACGATGGCCTGATGTACTACACCCTCGGCCAACGTCAGGGCCTGGGCATCGGTGGGCGTAAAGACTCCACCGGCGAGCCGTGGTTTGTCGTCGGCAAAGATCTGGAGAAAAACGTTCTGCTGGTTGCTCAGGGCGAGCACGAAATGCTCTATAGCGATGAACTGGAAGCCAGCAAGCTGCACTGGACGACCGGCATAGCACCCACCGTTAACGAAGGCGCTCCCTTCCGCTGTAAAGCGAAAACCCGCTACCGGCAGCCAGACCAAGATTGCACCATCACCTGGCTAGAGGGTGATCGCTGTAAAGTCGTGTTTGATGAGTCGCAACGCGCGGTCACACCAGGTCAATCCGTGGTGTTTTATAAAGACGACGAGTGCCTGGGCGGCGGTATTATTGAAACAACGGCCAAGCGCCCCAATATCGAAGCAAATAGCCACGTTGGCTAAAGTACGAATCGGGTAAAGTTTAAGAGTCACTATGGAACACAGTTACAGAGAACAGGTTCTGGCCTTTGCAGGCATTTGGCAAGCAGTCAAACTGGTGCAGCAGGTTGCGCGCACCGGCAGTGTCGATCCCAAGGAGCTGGAAAACAGCCTTAAAACACTCTACGTAACCAACCCAAAAACTACCGAAGAGGTGTATGGCTCGATTGACGCCATGACCACCGGTCTGAATACCATTCTCGATCAGTTTGGTGATGCCACCAACCACCGCGACATGGAACTAACCAAATACGTCATTGGCCTGATGACGCTGGAGCGCCGCTTGGCCAAGCAGCCTGAACTACTACAACGCATCGGCAGTGGCTTGGAGTTGGCGACATCACAAGTCGAACACTTTGGCTCCACCACGCACGAGAACGTCATTGCCAGCCTGGCGGAAACCTATTCAAAAACCATCAGCACGCTGCAACCCAAAATCATTGTTCAAGGTGAGCAAGGGTTTCTCAGCAATCCGGCCAACGCCGCCAAAGTGCGCGCCCTGTTGCTGGCCGGCATTCGCTCTACCGTGCTGTGGTACCAATGTGGCGGCCGCCGCCTCAACCTAATTTTCAGTCGCGGCAAACTGCTTAAACAGACTAAAACCCTATTAAACGAAACTTTCTAACACCCTTAAAGAGATTAGGATCAATCATGCAATTATCTGAACTCACCGCCATCTCTCCTATCGATGGCCGTTACGGCAACAAAACCACCGACCTTCGCCCTATTTTCAGCGAATACGGTCTGATCCGTCATCGCGTGCTGGTTGAAGTACGCTGGTTACAAATGCTGGCAGAAACGGCCGAAATCAGCGAAGTTCCGGCGCTGAGCGAACACGCCAACAATGTGCTGAATGACATCATTGAGAAGTTCTCGGTAGAAGATGCACAACGCGTTAAAAACATCGAAAAAACCACTAACCACGATGTAAAAGCGGTTGAATACTTCCTGAAAGAGAAGATTGCCGGTAACGAAGAGCTGGAAGCGGTGAGTGAGTTCATCCACTTTGCATGTACTTCAGAAGACATCAACAACCTGGCCTACGGCCTGATGTTGCGTGAAGCACGCACTCAATCTGTTGTGCCAATGATGGATGATGTGATCAATGCTGTTAGCAAACTGGCCGATCAATACGCCACAATCCCAATGCTATCTCGCACACATGGCCAGCCCGCGTCTCCTTCTACACTGGGTAAAGAGATGGCTAACGTTGCCTTCCGTCTAAAACGCCAGCGTGAGCAGACGGTAATGGTGCCTATGCTGGGTAAAATCAACGGTGCGGTAGGTAACTACAATGCTCACCTCTCTGCCTACCCAGAACTGGACTGGCAAGGTATGGCGCAGAAGTTCGTCACTAGCCTGGGCCTGGATTGGAACCCCTACACTACGCAAATCGAACCACACGACTACGTAGCCGAATTCTTCGATGCGGTTGCCCGCTTCAACACCGTCGTGATCGACTTCTCTCGTGACGTTTGGGGCTACATTGCATGGGGCTACTTCAAGCAAAGAACGATTGCTGGTGAAATCGGCTCTTCTACCATGCCGCACAAAGTTAACCCAATCGACTTCGAAAATGCAGAAGGCAACCTGGGCGTAGCCAATGCCATCTTCGATCATCTGGCGGCCAAACTGCCTATCTCACGCTGGCAGCGTGACCTGACCGACTCTACGGTTCTGCGTAACCTGGGCGTGGGTCTGGCGCACGGTTCTATCGCTTACCAATCACTGCTGAAAGGCATCTCCAAGCTGGAAGCTAACGAAGCACGTCTGGCTGAAGATCTGGATAACTGCTGGGAAGTACTGGCAGAGCCAATCCAAACGGTAATGCGTCGTTACGGCATCGAAAAGCCATACGAGAAACTGAAAGAGCTGACGCGTGGTAAAGGCATCGACAAAGAGAGCATGCAGACTTTCATCAAAGGCCTGGATATTCCTGAGTCAGAAAAAGCACGTTTGCTGGAAATGACTCCAGGCAGTTACATCGGTAACGCCATCGCTCAAACCCGCGCGCTTTAATCCTCCTAATTGTGGGGAGCCGTCCTGGCTCCCCACAATTATTTCCTAATACTCATTTCCTAGATTTGAGACTTGCCTCACAGTTTTCCCACGGAATATTTCAATAATAAGCATACGGATTGGCGTAACCACCCCGCATCCACCCCAACGCTCAGTGTTGCGCCAATTCCGATCCCGACCCGGGCTGTTTGAGGGAGACAGTTCGGGTTTTTTATTGCCTGCACTCCAGCCTTTTAATTCACGACGAACAACCATCCAATCCCCAGTAGGCAATACTTAGAAATAAAAATTAGAAACCACTAATATAAAGGCGTAATTGTGATCACTATCACAGCAGCGATTTCCCCATTATCTAAACTTACTTTTAAGCAGGTTAAGGGTAGCGCCCCCACCCCACCCCAACGCTCTCGCTACCCGCGAATTAACCTGACTAATTTAGCCCAGGCCCAGCCTGGGCTTTTTTTATGAATTTAAAACATAAGCAAAGCAAAACATGCCAATTAATAAAAATGTGAACTTTGTCACAGCACGCGTGGTCTATCTGTACATAATTGATGTTAACGGTTATATGGTGGTCCCCTCCCCACCCCCCAACGCTCTATCCGCCATATAACCAGTTATGATGACTTTTTACCCGGGCTACGCCCGGGTTTTTTTTGCCCAAATAACAGCATCTACCTGGTTTCTTTGTGTATTCCATAGAAAACATATAAAAACTGTGAACAAACGCACAGAACCTCATCTCCCAATCTCCATAATTACCTTTAAGGATTTCGCAGTGATTTCCCCGCATCCACCCCAACGCTCTAATCACTGCGGATCCGGTTCTTTAACCCGAATCACTTGAGGGAGTGATTCGGGTTTTCTTTATGCGTGTCGATACCTACAATTAGGAATACTCAAATAACCAAGGGGTGAACGGATGCTGACTGAAATGGAGTTATCAAGCTTCATACTGGGGGAATCAACCGAGGCCATACGCCTGGAAAGCAGTGAAGAGGTTGCACTAGCCACATTGGATATCACACAAAAGGCATCACGCTCACTCAACATATTTACCCACAGCCTAGATCACAAAATCTATAACAACAAAGCTCTCTATGATGCCATC
>JBNKYV010000119.1:0-7597 GCA_050301075.1 Gammaproteobacteria bacterium | reverse complement strand
AGGCATGCGAGTGCAGGTAAAAGAATAATGGCACCAAGCATGTTTACGATAAACATAAAGGTGAGCAGTATGCCCATGTCTGCCTGGAACTTGAGAGGCGAGAATATCCAGCTAATCACACCGATGGCAAGTGTGACTGCTGTAAACATAACGCTACTGCCGGTTTGGCAAAGTGTTTTCCAGTAGGCCTCGCAAAGTGAATTCTCAGTTTGTAAAAATTCACGTAAACGACTGTAGATATAAATTCCGTAATCCACGCCAACGCCTACTCCCAATGCAACGACTGGCAGTGTGGCGACTTTCAGGCCAATATCCATCAACGCCATTAGTGCATAGGCAAGCAACGAAACCAAACCAAGCGGCAACATGATACACAGTGTCGCGGTGATGGAGCGAAACGTAATCAGGCATAACACGATAATGGCGCTGAAGAGATAAAACAGAATGGGGAATTGAGCGCGTTCGATCTCTTCATTGGTTGCGGCCATTACACCGACATTGCCGGTGGCAAGATTGAAGGTGATATTTTCGTGGTTGTGCTGATTGCGATAGTGTTTGACAGCATCAATAATACCGCTGATCGTTGTGGCTTTATGATCATCGGTAAAAGTCATCACAGGCATCACACTGCAATCGGTATTTAATAAACCACTGCTGGTGGGGATGTAGGCAACTGATTGTGCTAGTGCAGATTCATTGCGTGGTAATACGCGCCACTTTGGGTTGCCTTCGTTCCAGCCGGCATTAATGATTTTGGCAATGCCCGGCATGGCAATGACAGATTGCACGCCCTCAACATTGCGCATGTTCCAGGCAAAGTGATCAATGGCTGTCATGACTTCATGTTTAATACAGCCTTCGGGTTCTGTTTCTACAATCACATTAATGACATCAACACCGATGGAGAACTTGTCTGTAATCACTTGAGTGTCAATGTTGTAGCGCGAATCAGCGTGCAGCTCTGGCACGCCGCGTTGCAAATCACCAATCTTTACATCCAGGGCTTTCCAGCCACCGACGATGGCCAAAATTAACGAGATACCAATAACGATTGTGGCTGGCTTACCTGTGGTGGTTTGCGCAACTGTGCACCATACCCCTTTCATGTGGTTAGCGCGTGTTTGTAGTTTATTAAGGTGTTTTTCTCGCGGAGTGATATATGAAATCAGTACCGGCAATAAAAACAGGTTGATTAATATGATTACTGCAACACCAATACTGGCCGTGATCGCCATCTCTTGAATAACGCGTATTTCAATGAGATGTATGGTGATAAAACCTAGTGTGTCACTCGCCAGTGCGATGGAGCTGGGAATCAACAGGCGGCGAAAGCAGATGCGTGCAGCAGACTCAGCATCTTGGCCATGAAAGATTTCGTTGTTGTGATTGCTCACCATTTGTACGCCGTGACTGACGGCGATGGCAAATACCAGAAATGGAATCAGTACTGACATGGGGTCAATGCCATAACCCAGTATGGGGAGTAATCCCAGTTGCCAGATAACGGCGGTGAGTGCACTTCCGAGCAGGGCCGTGGTTAAGCGTAGTGAGCGTGTATTAAAGTAAGCGAGTACGGCGGTGATAAAAAAGGCAATGGCGAAAAACATCACCACGCGCGAAGCGCCATCGGCAATATCGCCTACTGCTTTGGCAAAACCGATAACGTGAATGTCTACCGAAATATCAATCTTTTCACTTTGGTATTTCTGGCGTATCTTGTTTTCCAGTTGCTCGGCAACATTAATGTAATTGAGTTTTTCTCCGGTCTCTGGGTTGAACTCTTGCAGTTGAATGCTAATGAGCGCGCCACTGAAATCATTAGCTACCAGGCGACCAACAATGCCCGCCTTCAAAATATTTTCGCGAACTTTTTGCAAGCCCTCTTCAGTGGCCTCAAAATCGGCAGGTATGACATTGCCACCAGCAATACCATCTTCTACTACTTCAGTAAAACGTACGTTGGGCGTGAATAGTGAGGTGACGCGCGTTCGGTCTACACCCGGTATAAAGAAAACTTCATCTGTCACGGCCGCTAAACGATCAAAGAAAGGTTTGTTGAAGATGTCCCCCTCTTTCATCATCAGCGCAATCAATATGCGATTTGCTCCGCCAAACTCCTGCTGGTGTTTGCTAAACGTCTGCATGTACTCGTGCTTCATTGGTAATAGTTTTGTGAAGCCAGCATCGATACGCAATTGCGTAGCGAAGTAGAGCATGCCTAGCGTGATGAGCAGGAATGCAGCAATAACAAAGCGTCGATGGCCGAATAACAGTTGTTCCAGTTTTGCGGTAGTCGCTGGCATCAGGGGCGATACCTCGTGATACCGTTTTCGCCAATCAAAATTAGAGAGTCATCACCATCAAGAATCGCGGTTATGGCATGTCTTCCTGGTTGTGGATGCAGTGTTGTCTGTGTGGCGTTGCAGTGTTTTGCAATCAGCAGCACACCGCTGGTGCCGCCGATATAGCAGTTTCCATCTTTGCTCTTTAATGCAGTGGTTAGCATTGCAGTGGTGTTGGTTTCAATGGTTTGCCAAGAGGTTGCTTTATCATGTGTTAAAAACAGATGGCCACGTAGGCCAAAGAGAAAAAATGAGTTGTCGTCGATTGGTAGGGCACCGAAAAAGGAGCCATGGTAAGGGGATTCCGGCGATAGCCATGTTTCCCCGTTGTCTTCGGATAGATAAGTAACGCCGGATTCAGACGAGATAAATAGATCTCTCTCTTTTAAGGGGGTGATGTGATTCATGTGAAAGTCATCAACATCATTTATCCAGCGCTGTTGCCATGTTGTGCCGCCATCATTTGTTTCCAGAAACAATCCATAGGCACCTATGGCATAGCCATGCTGGTCCGTGCCAAACCAAACATCCAGTAATGGTGTCTCTTCTTCGGGTGCGTAATAGACTTGCTGCCAGGTTCTGGCGCCATCTTGCGTGCGTAGGATGGTGGCATCGTGCCCCACGGCCCAGCCGAGTGTTTCATTGTATAGGTATACGCCGGTTAGTAAGGTTTGCGTGGGTACGTCGGCTTGCGTCCAATTATGTCCCTGGTCATTGCTATAGAGAATGTGGCCGCGTTCGCCAACTGTTACCATGAGGCCGTTGCTTTGCGCGGCATCAAGTAAGAGTGATTGAGCGGCTAGTCTTGATGGTGTGGCTGCTTCCTGTGCGGATGTGTGTGTAGATAAAGTAATCGCCGCGACAGCAAGTGCCGCGGCAACGGCGTTACATACAGAAAACAACGCCAGGAATGGTTTCATTGTGTGGTGTGTGTCCTTTCTTTTTTAGCGGCGGCCACTACGTCTTAATGCAGCAGGCGTGTAATCTGCTGCGGTGCGTTCAAATCCAAATTCGTACATTTGATCTTCGTTATCCAGTCCAAATGCCAGATAACGTCCCGCCTGTAGGTCGGTGTGTACTTCTAGTGTGCTCCACAGCAGTTTCATATCATAGTAGTTGATTACGTGCGCCTCAGAAACACGCCACAGTTGGTCTCGGTTATCGTATTGATCAACTAACAGGATTTGCCAAGAGTCTTCATCTATATAGAAGGTGCGGCGCTTGTACAGATGGCGCATACCCTCTTTAAGGGTTGCGTCAATCACCCATACGCGGTGCAACTCATAACGTGTGTGTTCAGGGTTGATGTGCAGTGGTTTAAGAATATCGTCGTACTTCAACTTATCGCTATGCAGCTGGTAGCTGTTGTAGGGTACGTAAATCTCTTTGCGCCCGACTAACTCCCAGTTGTAACGTTCGGGGCTGCCGGTGAACATGTCGTATTGATCTGTTGTGCGCATGCCGTCAGATGCGGTGCCGGGATTATCAAATGCGACATTCGGTGCGCGACGCACGCGGCGTTGACCAGGATTGTAGATCCAAGCGTTACGCGGCTCTTTAAATTGATCCAGTGTTTCGTGAACCAATAGAATACCGCCCGCCAAACGCGGTGGTGCCAGTACCTCTTGTTTAAATTGCAGGATAACGTTGTTGAGCTCTTCTTCGGTAATGCCTTCTTTGGCATATTGCATGTTGAACTCGTCGTAGAATTTCACCAGCGTGTAGTCACCATTGCGACTCGGCGCAGCCTGTGAAAAGTGACGCGCTGTGGTCACACCGCGCCAGCGCAGGATGTGATTCCATATCGCTTCCACACCCGATTGAGGAATAGGGAAGGGTACGCTGTTAATCGCACCTGTTACGCCATTGCCACCTTCGGTTAGTTTTGCGGTGGAGGCATTTTTGATCGTGGCGTCGTAAATGCGTTGTGGTGCCGATGCACTGCGATGTGTGGGATACACATTCATATAAAAGCTGTCATAGGTTTGCAGCATCGCCTTGTGGCCGGCGGAGAGTTTGTCTGCATACTGAGCCATATTGCTTTTATCGATTTTGAACAGCATCTTGTCATCTGCATAGGGATCAGGGTGATGGTCGCCCGGTTTGTAACCGGCTGGTGGTGTGGTGATGCCGCCTGTCCACTCAGGAATGGTGCCATCCGCATTCCCTGCTTTGATGGCACCCATGGGGGTTAGATCTTTGCCTAGTCGCGCAATCTCATCTGCACTGGGTTGGGCCCAGGCAGTGCTGGCACAACCCAGCGTAATCAATGAAGCGATAGCTGTTGCTGTCAGTTTATGTTTATAAATTGATTTCAACATAGCTGTGCTCCTTAGAATGAATACTTGATATTGGCCGCGATAAAGTCGCGGTCATTGATCAGGTTGTAACGGCCGGCACCGGTAAAGCGTGTGTAACTGATATCTGCCGTATAGAGGTTTTGATAATCACCGCTTAGGCCCAGCGTGATAGCGCGGCGGCCTTCAATAAAGTTGCCACCAGGGCCGGGAGATACACCGTTCACATCATGCTGCCATGCTAAACGCGGTGCCAGATTGATGCCTTTAAAGGCGTTATCAAATTGCATGCGCATTAACATGCGGTAGCCCCATGAAACTTGATCGGCAAAGTGCTCTTCACCTTCATAGGTGTTGTGATGAAATGCTGCAAGGTTGGGGTTACCACTGACAAAGGTGCCCGGGCCGTTAAGGCGCAGGACATCTTTATCCGGCATATCCATAACAGTGGTTACGCCAACCTCACCTAGCAGGACAGTTGCGTCTGCGCCCATGCCGGGACCAAAGACTTTTGTTGCGGTGACTTGGGTTTGTGCAACATCGCGGCGGATGTAACCGGGCACGGTACTTTCAAATGCCACCAAGCCAAGTTGACCCAGGCTGGCGAGCGGTGCAGCGGCAGTGTTGCCGGGATCAAGATTATCTTGTGCACCAAGGGCGGCAAACAGAATCTCTACGTCATCGATTTGCAGTGGCACATCCTGACGATAGGAGAACTCACCTTGCAATGCGATGCCGGAGCGCCCCAATAGCGTGTTAAAGCTAAGACCATAGAGTTTGATGTCTTCTGGATAGCTGATGAAATAACGTGAGGTTTGCACATAGCTTAAACCGTTTGGATCAACACCGGCCGCGGCTGCTGCGGTACCTGTCTTGGCGCCAATGAGGGGCAGGCGGCTGTGGTAGTTGATAAAATAAAAGCCAAACTCAGTGTCGTTGAGCTGCTCTGAATAGAAGCGCAAGGCAAGACCAAATTGGCCGCCATCTTTTGCCTCTTCATCTGCTGCGCGAGACACTACACCCGTAGTTGAGGGGGCTTGAATAACTGTGGATGGTGAGACTTGGTCGGATACCGCGCCAAAGCCCAGCATGACGCGTTCGCCGCCTGCGCCAGCATAGTCATTGGTGCTGAAATAGGAGCCGGTAGGGTCGATCTCTGTCTTGCGCCAATCCAGTTGATAAAAGGCCTCAATACTGGTGTTGTCAGTGGTTGCCAACGAGCCAGAAAGTATAGGAATAGGCATCAGTGCTTCGCGCAATTCAGCACCGGGTACTCGAATCTTGGCGACATCCACTGGGTTGATAGTGTTGATGCTGTTTTGAATAAAGGTGCTCTCACCCCAGCTGAGTAATTGATTTCCTAATCGTACTTCCGCGGGTTTATCTACAATATCAAACTGGGTCCACAGATAGGCATCAAGCAAATCGATATCACTGCCTACCAGCTCTTTCGCATCATCACTGAGTGGGGTGCGGGCGCGGCTGCCATTTTCATTTTCGGCATCGTGGAAGGCGGTGGCGCGAACAAATGCGCCATAGTTGCGATAACTCAGCTCCATTTCTGAGGTGACTTTGATGGTGTTGCTGATAATGCCTTTGTCGTAATTAAGGTTGCCGTCATCCGAGTTGGCACCATAGGCCGTGCCGCCATTGGCAATGGCGATAATGCTGGAGTCGCGATCTTCAATACGGCTGGTGAGGCCGTATGAGAGAGTGGTGTCGAGCTGTCCCTGCCATTGGTTTTCACCAAACTCCAGTGCCTGAACCATGCTCGATGAAAGCAGGAGTGGAGCGCCAGCTGCCAGAATCAGTTTTTTGTTCATTATGATTTCTCCCTATCCGCCAGCCAATTATTCAACAACCGAAGTGTCGCTGATGGAGACGGTTGTGCCTCCCGTAGCGAGGAATGTTGCTGCGGCACTTTGCATGATGGTGGTTACCGTCGCATTGCTTGATGGATCCAGAATCGAGCCGTGTGTTCCAGCGGTAAAACGGATTTGAGCTAGCTGATCGCTGCCGCTTACTGTTGTGCTACTAACTTGGGTAAGACCTAACAGGGTAACGAGCGGGTCGGTACCGGAGAGTGGTGCGGGTACCGTACCTGCTGGCACATCGGTGGTCATATTATTGGGTATGACTTGGTCAGCGAGGTTGCTGCCGCCATCGCCAACGACCTCATACAGGAGAATGCCTCTGCCGGTTGCGGCAGTGCTTGCGTAGTTGGCTGGGTCGCCGGTATCGACTAATGTCTGTGCGGCGCCCATAAAACTTTCATAGGTGGCGGTGCCTTTGACAACGCCGGCTGCCGCAAGGCCAGCTTCGATCTCGGGGCTGAAGGTGGCGGAGCCATCCAGGAGTTTGGCGATACCACTGCCCGGCATGGCCAACACAGCATCTTTTACGCCGCTTTCCAGTGCCAGGAACGGAACGCCCACCATTGCACCTAACGAGTGACCAAGGAAGTAGATGTTGCTGGTGTCAAAGTCGGCACCACCACCGTTGTAGTCCATCGTGGAGAGTGAAGAGTAGAGTGCAAATAGATCGGCAACGCTTTGGCGTACGTTGTCACGCGTAACCGCAAGGTTCGTGAGATTCATGTAGTGTTTGCCTGATTCGTCGGCAGTACCATCCGGGCCGGCTGCCCCGCTGGTGTTGTTGACCAGATCAAGATCGAAAGTTCGTTCTATGCCGCTGTACAGTGCAGATGTGTTTGCTAGCCCGTGCAGTGGCATGTCGATGGCGACGACTGCAAAGCCGGCGGCTGCTAGGCTGTCTGCAACGGCCAGCATATCTGCGCGGTTGCGTGTGATGCTGTGTTGGTAGATGACTACTGGCCAAGGTGCTGATCCTGTTTTGGGCACAGTGAGCAGTAGCGGTACCGTTTCATCGCTGGTTTTAATCGGCGTGGTATTGAATTGAGTCAGGTTTGAGTTGGCTGCGCCAGTCCAAAATTTAGTT
>JBNKYV010000118.1:0-3140 GCA_050301075.1 Gammaproteobacteria bacterium | reverse complement strand
GCCTGCACGGTGTCCAGCTCACCAGTAAGCGATCTGTGCCATCCCATAGTGGATAAACAGAGCGATAGCGGCCGTTAGGTGACAGGCTGCTGTTGGTGAGAATCTCTGAATCTACCAGGGAATCCTGTGCAGGATAATCGGGGGTGGCCAACGTGGTATTGGTGGGGTAGTGGTTATCGATATAGTTTTCTACATCGATGGTAATAATGTTGCCGCCGTTATCCGTGCTTCTAAACGGTTTGATGGCGGTTACAAAACGGCCATCTGATATTTCACGTGGTTGCAGGAATTGCACACGGCTATTGTTAGAGCCGGTGTTGTGGCTGTGCGCGCCGTAGAGTATTTCCAGTTCTGTGCCGTCGGGGCGAACTTTGTATAGATTGATGGCGTTGTTGTTGCCGGCGTTATCCCAGCGGCTGAAAACAATTTCTCCGCTAGAGATAACAGTTGGATCCAGATCGTGGCTTTGGTTGAAAGATATCTGACGAATGTTTTCGCCGTTTTCATCCATCACGTGTAGTACGAAAGCTGGGCCGTCGAGATCTTCGGTTTCCGCCGGGTATTTGGATTTGCCTTCATCGATCAATATGGCGCCGGTTTTACGTTGGCGTGTGGATGAAAATACGATGCGGCCATCGGGTAAATAGTGTGGGGCAATATCGTGGCCGGCTTCGGCAACGATGTCTGATGAGATGATGCGCCTTAGTTCGTCCGTTGGGATGCGGTACTCCCAGATGTTCCAGGTGGGTTCAGCCTCTTGGTCTTCCTCTTCGGGTGCGCGCATGGCGAAAATCAGTCGCTCGCCATCATAGGATGATTCCAGGTCTTTAACGTCGCCACGGCCTTGGGTAAAGCGAAAGGTGATGTTCTCTTCAGGTGTGCCGGGGGCTGCGCGGCGTTTTATATACAGGTCGCCACCATCAGCAGTGGCTGCAAGATCGGTAACGTCTGTTTGGCGGGGATTGTTCTGGTTGTCCAGTGGAACAGGGCGCTTTACATAAGCAACGGGAAAGTCTTCAACGACGGGGTCGGCGGTCTGGCTTTCGTCATAACAGCCGGTGATGCCTGACAAAAATACCAGCAGGCTACAAAGCTTTATCCATCTGAACTTCAAGATGTTCATATAACACGTTGATTCCATTACCACTGTTCCGCTCTTAATGGCGGGTCCGTGGCCATTATAAGGGAACGCTTCCTATATTCGAAATATCGATGCGTTATAATTCCCTCTTTGTTACGTAGTTGGAATTAAATCGGTATGCTGTTGGCCGCGAGTAGATGAAGGGTTACAGCGTATTTGCAGTTTGTGTGGTGACTCTGGCCATCGGCATGGCCAAGTAATGAGTCCTTTTACTGCACCGTGCTAACAACCAAAGTCACCAACAATCTACCCAGGCTGGACTCGCCTGGTAAAGCAACGATGAGTTCAGTCTAACGATTGAAATATGTGAATGCATTTGTCGCCGATTAGCGTCAATTCGTTGAGTGAATACTTCGGGGTAGAATCCTTTCACGATCAAGGAAGACGATGATTAAATAATAATTAGGTGTAACACCTGCATGAAGAAGTACAACAATATATGCAGCCTTGCTCTTGTGGTCTTAATGTTAATTTCATTTACTGCACACGCAGGGCCAAAAGATCAAGCTAAGCGCATGCATGATCGTATTGCTGGCGTACCGGCAGACGACGCAAAACTCAATGAAATGGCCGCTTTGATTTCAACAGATGCTATCGCCGCTGCTGAGTTAGCCACTGAACATCCTGCTTTTTACAACGTTACACTGAAAAATTTTGTAACTCCCTGGACGAACGAACCACAAACCGTTTTTGCACCGTTAAACGATTACACTGCAACCGTGATTGGTATCGTGCGAGATGACCGCGACTTTCGCCAAGTGTTGTTTGATGACGTGCTTTATGTGGGTAAATCAGGTTTAGGTTTGCCTGCTTATTCCAATTCGAACAACAATCATTACGAAGCGTTGGAATCACAAGGCCATTCTCTTTTCGATAGTCTCGAATTTAAACAGCAATCTGTGGTTACCGGCTTACCCGCTAATGCCACTGCCGGTGTGATGACAACCCGCGCAGCCGCAAAAGCATTTTTTATTGATGGCACCAATCGCGCCATGTTGCGCTTTACCTTTTTGAACCATCTTTGTAACGATCTTGAGCAGATTAAAGATGTCACTCGCTCGCCTGATCGTGTCCGCCAAGACGTTTCGCGTAGCCCAGGTGGTGATAGTCGCATCTACATGAACTCATGTGTGGGCTGTCATGCGGGCATGGATCCGTTGGCTCAGGCCTATGCCTATTACAACTACGAATATGATGTCGATACCGATGAAGCCGGCGAGTTTGGGCGTTTAGACTATAACGCCAGCGGTGATATTGATCCTGATACCGGTATGCGCGTGCAAGCTAAATATCACATCAATGCTACTAACTTTAAATATGGTTATGCAACGCCGGATGATCGTTGGGATAACTATTGGCGTAACGGCCCTAATGCCGTATTGGGCTGGGATACCAATAGTGAGGGTGTTGCCAGTGGCGGTTATGGCGCCAAGACAATGGGCGTTGAACTAGCAAATAGCGAGGCATTTGCCAGTTGCCAAGTGAAGAAAGTCTTTAAAACAGTCTGTTTTAACGAACCTACTAATGCACAGCTTTCTACGTTGACGACTTCATTCAAGAATAATGACTACAAGTTGAAGCGTGTTTTTGCCGAGTCGGCTGTCATGTGTATGGGGGATTAACAGATGCAGTTTAAAATGTTTTTCCGCTATATCTTGTTTGCCATTTTCACCACAGCGCTTGTTGCGTGTGGTGGTGATGTGCCCAGTGAAACATCCAAGAATGAAAGTGGTGTTATTCAGAATACCAGTGTGGCGAATTACAAAGGCCCAATGCCGGTAGGGAATGATGCCACACTATTTAAAGAAACGTTTTGGGATAACGTTGTTGATACCTGTAGTGGTTGTCACAGCAGTCATGTTAATGGTGGCGGCGTTTCTCCACTGTTTGCTGATTATAAAAATGTAAATGTAGCCTTTGAGCATGCGCTGACGGTTGTTGATTTACAGAACCCGGCAAACTCTCAGTTGGTTGCAAAAATCGCTACAGGGCATAACTG
>JBNKYV010000117.1:0-12151 GCA_050301075.1 Gammaproteobacteria bacterium | reverse complement strand
CGATGCACCGCGTTTGCCGGCTTTTCTAATATCACCCAGAAAATCCAGCATTTCATCGCAACCGCAAGCTTCTGCTTCATCAAATGCCAAGTCAGTGTTACCTAACACAATCGCAAGAATATTATTAAAATCATGAGCGATGCCGCCCGTTAACTGCCCCAAGGCTTCCATCTTTTGCGATTGCAGACGTTCGCGTTGCAACTGAGCTTGCTCTTCGATTGCAATAATACGTTCAGTAACATCTTGCAGTGACCCTGCCAGATTAACAGGGGTACCATCCGGTGCATAACTGGCTTTACCAAACACTTCAACGTAGCGCACTTCTCCATTTGGACGAACCAGTCGAAAATCAATATTGTAATCTTCAATCTTTTTCGCCAATGTTTCTTTCAAATGCCCAACGAACCGGGGCTGATCATCCTTATGGATAAAATCTCGCATGACTGAGAAAGCCAATTCCATGCTTTCCTTACATTCATCAACACCGAATATGCGATATGTCTCGTCAGACCACGAAACTTGATCATTTACAATATTCCACTCCCAGCTACCAACATGTGCCTGCTGCTGCGCGAGTGCTAGTGCACGTTCGCTATGCCTCTGCTCAGTTACATCAATCCCCGTTCCTACCACATAAGCCACCTCGCCTTTTTCATTCGTCAGGCAGGTGTTACGCCACGAAATCCAGCAGGTTTGTCCATCTTTGGTTAGCCAACGATTTTCGAACGTGTTGAATATTGCTCCAGCACTTAATTCATTAAAGACCTGTTTAACCGGTTGAATATCATCACGAGGCAATAACACATCCCAGATATATTTCCCTTTTAACTCTTCAAGTGTGTATTGGGTTATTTCCGTGCACGCGGAATTGAACAACACGATCCGCCCCTGCGCATCCAGCACAACAACCAGAGAGCCCGCAACATTTAACAAAGCGTCTTCAAGTTTGGGAATAGAGAAATACTCTTTATCGATTTCTATTCTTTCACCCGCAAAATCACTTTTATAATTATCATCCGAAGACATAGATAGTTCCCAAACTCCCGGGGGGTTATGCATTACTATTCAATTGGCTTTATATTAGCCTGCACCTGATTTCACATAGCTCTGGCTATGCTGTCATTAGGCTTCATTATAATCGCCCTTGGAAATGCAACTCAAAATGATGTGGCAGGAAGCAGCAGTAATTACCCGCTTCAAACCAGCGCAAGCAGTATTTAGCTGCAAATATTCAGGACCCAAAGGCCTAAAAATAAACCCTAAATATATTTCAGCCCGTTAAGCAGTTCGATATTAGATACAAAAAATCCCCTGCCAGCGCAACCACCGACAGAGGACTTTTCCAAGAACTAACAAGTACTTAACTAGTATGCCGCACTAACCTCAGCATCCACCAAATCTCGCAACTGCTGGAACCCAAAGCTTGGCAGCGGCTTTCCATTGACAAAGAATGTTGGTGTTTTATCTGCACCCAGCAGTGAGCCGTCGGCCAGGTCCTGACGAATGATCTGTGCAATTGCAGGGTCATTCATGTCCTGGCTTAATTTAGCCATATCAACAAGGCCTGCGTTTTCCAAAATTCCACGAAAGACCTCTGGCTGCCCCACGTGATTCACTGTCCACTGCTGTTGTGATGCAAACATCAGCTCAAGTACTGGCCAAAACTGCCCCTGTTTACGTGCTGCTTCCAGAATCGCTACCATTTGGTCAGAGCCTTGATGGAAAGGTGCGTAACGCACGACCAAATTGACCTTGCCAGTGTAGTGCTGCATCAAACCTTTTACGAACGGATGGAACTGTGCACAAGTGCCACAGGCAGGATCCATAAATTCAACCAGTGTCACCTTGGCATCAGCACTACCCGCTTTCATTGAATAATCTTTGACCAAAGCTTCACTATGCTTGGATGCATTTTCGTTCGCAGCCTGCTCTTGCCCCGAATTGTGAAACATTGCCGCCACAACAAACGCAGCGACCATCAATAACAAGGCGATAATCGTAAAATAACTCTGTTTCATATTTAACCCTTCTAACCTTTATAAATCGAACGAGCGCGATAAAGCGCAACAACAATAATTGTAAATGCAGCCAATGACATCAACGGAATCGGAATTCCCATCACCACCATGCTGTCATCCGCACAGGAGATACCTTGACGGCACGGTTGCAAACTTTCGGGAATAAAACCATAAAACAACAGCAGATGATAAGCCGTAAACAGCCAGCCAATCACTGCCAGTGGCAAAGCGTAACGCACCACTTTAATATCCAACGGATGCAGCCCTAGGAGTAAAATAACCGATAACGGAAAGATACAGATGCGTTGATACCAGCACAGCTCGCACGGTACCAGCTTCATAATCTCACTAAAAAACAACGCACCCAACGTTGCTGCGGTTGCCACCAGCCATGCGATAAAAATCAGCTGCCAGCTTTTCTCATTTTGTTTTAACGCATTTTCCATATTTCACATTCATACAAAACGGGGAGCTTACGCTCCCCGGTTCTTTGTGTAGAGACTGAACGTCTCTGCAATGTTTAGCTTTATACCGCAGCCAATGCCTCATTCAATGTTGCACTTGGGCGCATCACGGCAGCAGTCGCCTCTGGATCTGGCTGATAGTAGCCTTTAATATCCACGGCACCACCTTGCGCACCGTTCAGCTCTGCCACGATCTTATCTTCGTTCGCAGTCAACGCATCGGCCAGAGGCTTAAAGCGTGCTTGCAGATCAGCATCGTTAGTCTGTGCAGCCAAAGCTTGTGCCCAGTACAACGTCAGATAAAAATGACTGCCGCGGTTATCCAACTCACCCACCTTGCGTGAAGGTGATTTGTTGTTGTCCAGGAAACGGCCTGTGGCTTCATCCAACGTATCCGCCAGCACTTGTGCCTTATCGTTCTTAAACGTAACTGCCAGATGTTCAAAAGAGGCTGCCAGTGCCAGGAACTCAC
Organism: Gammaproteobacteria bacterium; assembly: GCA_050301075.1. GTDB lineage: Bacteria > Pseudomonadota > Gammaproteobacteria > Tenderiales > Tenderiaceae > JBNKYV01. Next base: position 9,197 of record JBNKYV010000117.1, on the reverse strand, counting down.
CCAGTGAATCCCAACGCAGATGATTCTCTTTCAGCAACTGCTGCACGTGCTTAGGTGCTGAACCACCCGCACCCGTTTCAAACAAACCACCACCACTCATCAACGGAACAACAGAGAGCATCTTGGCTGATGTACCCAGCTCCAGAATCGGGAACAGGTCAGTCAGATAATCACGCAATACGTTACCAGTCACAGAGATGGTGTCTTTACCCTCTTTGATGCGTTGCAGGCTAAAACGTGTCGCTTCAGCTGGCGCCATGATGTGAATCTCAAGACCGCTGGTATCATGATCTTTCAGGTAGCTATTCACCTTTTTAATCAACTCGGCATCGTGAGCACGGTTTTCATCCAACCAAAAAACAGCCGGTGTATTCGTGGCACGTGCACGCGTGACGGCCAGTTTCACCCAATCCTGGATCGGTGCATCTTTTACTTGGCACATACGGAAGATGTCACCGGCTTCTACAGGCTGCTCCATCAATACATTGCCGTTACCATCCACAACGCGCACGCTACCCGCGTCACTCATTTGGAAAGTCTTGTCGTGTGAGCCGTATTCTTCTGCTTTTTGCGCCATCAAACCTACGTTAGGCACAGTGCCCATTGTGGTTGGATCAAAAGCACCGTTCTCTTTACAGAAGTTGATGGTCTCTTCATACACACTGGCGTAGCAGCGATCAGGGATAACAGCCATGGTATCTTGCTGTTTGCCCTCTGTATTCCACATCTGACCAGATGCACGGATCATGGCAGGCATAGAGGCATCGATGATGACATCACTAGGCACGTGCAGGTTGGTAATACCTTTGTCAGAGTCCACCATGGCAATATCCGCCTTGGCGTCCATCACGGCTTTCAGATCGGCTTCGATCTCTGCTTTCTTATCCGCAGGCAGTGATTCAATCTTGCTGTACACATCACCCAAACCGTTGTTTGGATTTACCCCCAATTGCGCGAAAGTGTCTGCGTGTTTGTCGAATACTTCCTGGAAGAATACAGATACGCAGCTGCCGAAGATAATAGGATCTGAAACCTTCATCATGGTTGCTTTCATGTGCAGCGAGAACAGAACACCCATCTCTTTAGCCGCATCGATTGTATCTGCAAGGAAACTACGCAGAGCCTTTTGACTCATCACAGAAGAGTCGATTACTTCACCTGCTTTCAGTGGTGAAGCCGCTTTTAATTCTTTAGTGGAGCCATCTGCGCCGACAAATTCAATTTTAAACTCACCTGCGTCAGCCACGGTGACTGATTTTTCAGAACCATAGAAATCCCCATCAGACATATGTGCCACGTGTGTCTTGGAATCTTTAGACCAAGCGCCCATAGAGTGTGGATTTTTCTTAGCATAGTTTTTAACAGACAGTGGTGCACGACGGTCAGAGTTACCTTCACGCAAAACAGGGTTCACCGCACTGCCCAATACTTTAGCGTAGGTGGCTTTGATCTTTTTTTCTTCGTCGTTCTGTGGATCAGCCGGATAATCAGGCACGGCGTAACCATGGTCTTGCAGCTCTTTGATGGCGGCTGCCAACTGAGGAATAGAAGCACTGATGTTAGGCAGCTTAATGATGTTAGCTTCTGGCGTTTTAGCCAGTTCGCCCAACTCACTCAGTGCATCACCGATGCGTTGATCTTCTTTCAGGTACTCAGGAAAGTTGGCAATGATACGCCCTGCTAGGGAGATATCGCGGGTTTCGATAGCCACATCCGCCGCGTTAGCGAATGTTTTTACAATCGGGAGAAAAGAATACGTGGCCAAAGCAGGTGCTTCGTCAGTCAGGGTGTAGATAATCTTTGCCTTATCTGTCATAACAGTTCCTAGTTTTTGCCTGAGATAATAACGGCTTAGCCGAATCAAACGATTTACTCAGCCAGTTAATTAGAAGGCGCATATTTTACCTTAGCGGGCATTTCTTTGCTTAATCTGTATATTTTTCAACCCCAAATCAAACACAACACATTGATTTTTATAAAAATAATAAAACAATTAATTTTGATAAAATCCCACCATGATCATTCCACACACAGAACTAAGCCCAGAGGCCCTACAGGGGCTGATAGAAGAGATCGTAACGCGCGATGGCACAGATTATGGTGAATACGAGCTATCCACCCAGGAGAAGGTGCAACAGGTAATAAACCAACTAGAGCGCAAAGAGGTGGTAATCGTCTTTAGTGAACTTCATGAAACCTGCACGCTAATGCCAGCAGATACGTTTAAACAATCAGACGAAGAGAATGGTTAACGGCCCATCCTCGACCATAGGAACCGCTAAAAATATGTGATCGTGTTTTGAGTCATCTGCTTATCTATATCTTTCATATAGTTCTGCTCTGCATGATTGATCATTTCTGGTGCCATTTCAGTTTTCAATACAGAGAACGCAAGATTGGTTAACGGATGAAAATAGACTTGCTGAGCACTCTCATGCCCTACGTCCTGCCGAGTGACGAGTATCTTTTCTTGGCGTAGAAATTCAATAACAAACTTAACGTTCTTAGCACCGATATCAGCAGCAATGCCCGGCACTACATTTCCACCACCGAACACCTGGCAGACAAAATTTTTCTTAACGCCACCCTTTTTCAAAATCTCATTAATCAGCAACTCCATGGAGTAAATGCCGTAGTTCGGATCTTGAGAGAGTGTGTTTGCATCTTTACCACCGGGAAGACGAAAATGATTCATCCCCCCTACTTTATTGATCGGATCGCAAATACAGGCAGCGACGCAGGAACCCAGTACGGTAGAGATCATTTCATGCTCGGTGGTCACGCACACCTGGCCCGGTAATAACTGTGCCACATGAATTGAACACATGGGATTCCAGTAACGTTTTATTTGATCTTGCTGTACTGTGGCCAAAGGCATAGCTCACCTTAATATTGAGGAACTGAATCCCGGTTTAAATCCTTCAATATAATAGCGGTATTTGCAGCTAAGCCCTGTATGGGCGAATTGAGAACTGGTTCAACTAACGCCCCTACCAAATGTAAACATTTATTAAATACTCCCCAATTGAGCTAAATCAGAATGCCAATCACGGCTCCCGTCATCATAGTGGCCAAGGTGCCGCCGACTATCGACTTGACCCCAAGAGATACAATCTCCTGACGACGCTCAGGGACTAGAGAACTCAAGCCACCAATCATGATTCCCAGGCTGCCGAAATTAGCAAAACCGCAAAGTGCATAGATCATGATTGTCTGGCTGCGACTACTCAGCTCTTCTGTAGTCATCCGGCTCAATTGCAGATAGGCGATGAACTCATTCAATACTGTTTTGATACCCATCAGTGCGCCTGCTGTTTGCGCCTCTGCCCATGGAATCCCCATCAACCACATCAGCGGTGCCATCAAATAACCCAACAGGCGTTGCAAACTCACAGGTTCATCACCAATATCTGGCAACAAGCCTAAAACCATATTTGCCAAACTGATAAGTGCTACAAGTACAATCAGCATGGCAATAATATTCAGCAACAGTTTTACACCCTGTAAGGTACCTTGGGTAATGGCATCCATGCTACTGGTTGCTTCTTGAGTAATCTGAAACCGTGCGCTGTTTTGAGTACGCCCCTCCTCTTCCATCGGCACCATGATCAACGCAATCACTAACGCTGCTGGCGCGCTGATAATGGATGCAGTCAAAATATGCCCCATGGCATCGGGGTTCACACTGGAAAGAATGCTGGCATATAGCACCATCATCGTCCCGGCGATGGTCGCCATGCCCGTTACCATCAATGCAAACAACTCTGCCCGGCTCATACGTGCTAGATAAGGGCGAATCAACAACGGTGCTTCAGTCATGCCCACAAAGATGTTACTTGCCATTCCCAACCCCAGCGCACCACCAACGCCCATCAATTTCTCTAGCATCAGGGCAAAGCCTCTTACAACCCACGGCAGAATGCGCCAGTAAAACAAGAGTGCAGACAGCGCACTCATCACCAACACCAAAGGCAAAGCACGAAACGCCAGAATAAAACTGGAACCGGGACTCCCCTCTTCAAACGGCAACGGCCCTCCGCCCAGATAACCAAAAACAAACGAGGTTCCCGCAGCCGTTGCCTGCTCCAAAGCAAGCAGCGCCGAATTCAATGCTACAAACAACTCTTTAAACACAGGCACTTTAAGCAGCAGCAATGCCAAAACCAATTGAATAGCCAAACCAGACGCAACTACGCGCACAGGAAAACGACCACGGCGCTCACTAATGCCCCAAGCAATACCAATAAATACAGCTATCCCTAATAGACTTTGAATCAGAATCATCTTCTAAACATATTCTTTAAAATTGATATACCAAAATGGTATCAGCTGATATTCACTACTAGCAGCACCCAACCACATTTTTATTGTATTGCGCGACCAAAACCTAGCTGCTTTACTGTATGGTCTTAATACCGCCGAAACGAATCTAAGGAGAGAATCATGAAACGTTGGTCACAATGTATAACGTTAGGGCTCGCAATCAGCATGCTAAGTGCATGTGCGACTCAATCTGCCTACATGAGCAAAGAGAGCAAACGCGGCGGTGATATATCAGAAGATACATTGGCACTCAATTCCACAGTACCCAATATCGGCTTCTCTCAAGGCGTACTGCTAACCGATAATGATGACGCCTTCTTCAGCAAGCTGGCGATGATCAAAAGCGCACAAAGCAGTATCGACCTCGCTTACTACATCATCTCTGACGATCACAGCTCAAGCATGCTTGCGCAAGAGTTGGTTGCCGCAGCACAACGCGGGGTAAAGGTACGCGTATTAACTGATCTGCACACCAACTATCACAACCTCGATTACTTCTCCATGCTGGAGCGTGAAGGTAATAAAGGTGAAGGTAGTTTGGAAGTACGCTTTTATAACCGCCCAACTAAAAATATCATCAAAGACGCTGTTTACGTCACACTCGGTTGCGGTGAAGCACTTGGCAACAGCAATAGCGAACAGTGCAGTGGCGCTAAGTTTGACCTATTAGATGACATGTTCGCTAACGAAAACATTGATGGCACTCCCATTGGCGATAAAAATATCTCTAACCTTAATTTGGCTAAATCAGGTCTGTTTCTATCCGGCCTTTATTCCAAAAACCCTAACCTGATGGCACTTGCCATTACACAAGGGCAAGGTATCGATCCTGCAGCAAGTTTGCAAAGTGGTTCTACCCATACGAACCCGGAACAAATCGAGCAACTGAAAAAGCTTGGCAAGATCTATTACCGTGCCAACTTCACTGGTGGTTTTGACTCTCTGATTGCCAAGATGGAACTCTCCATCGCCTTTGCTTTGTATGGTGACCAGATCAATCCAGTGTTTGAAGCCTTTACAGGCTTTCTACCTGTAGAGCGAGAAGATGACGCCAAAGGGGCTGAACAAGACTGGCGCTTTCTTACCGACTTTCTTCACCACAAATTTCTATTGGTGGACGGCAAGAAATTCCAGCTCGGTGGCCGCAACGTAGAAAATTCCTATCACATGCGTGAGAACGAACTCACCTCCAAATATGTCTTCATGGATACTGATGCCTTTATCGAAGTACAAGAAGGTGGTAATGCGTTAACAGAATCGTTCAATAATCTGTGGAACTTCGACGCCATGGTGGCCAGAACTGCTGACGTACGCCAATTCGCACCAAATGATTTTGCCTCAGCCAGCAGCCGTGCATCTGATGCATGCAAACAACACAAACAGGATAAACCCGCCTATAAAACCTGCTCAGAAGAGACACTACCCGTTGAATTAGCTAAATCGCTGGATCAACGCATGGACGAAAAACAGGCGGAAATGATTAAAAATGCAGATGCCTACGCCAAACGCTATCACGCCAGCAGCCAGAAAGCGCGACAGCCTCAGTTTGAGATAGATAAAACCGCTTCCATCTCCTACGTAGAAAATCTGCCGTTCTACAAAGCCAAACCAACGGACAAACCTCGTCGCTCTTACGGCGCCAAAAACGGCCAAGAGGGAGAATCAGGCAAACACATCCATAATGTTTGGCTAACCGGCATGCGCAACACCTGCGCCAAAGCGAGCGCAGAAAATCCGCAGCGTATCATTATTCATAACGCCTACTACTTCCTGCCCTCCAACCTGTTAACTGAATTTGCCAAGATGGTCGATGGTCGTCGCCCCTGCGCAAACGTAAGAGTAGACATACTCACCAACTCCATCGAAACGACAGATCTGAATGTCGTTAATCTGCTCTCGCGCCATTCAATGCGCGCCTTTGGTGAGTACTACAAAACAGCTCGCGATGAGGAAACAGGTGCAGAGTTTTCCTTTTATGAATATATCCCGCCTAAAGAGACAGGCGACTCAGTGCTATCCCTTCACTCCAAGGTCGAAGTTTTTAGTGATCATATCTTTGTCGGTTCCGCCAATGCAGATGTTCGCAGCTATATGAAAGACTCAAACAACGGCGTCTTCATCCAAAATGCTCCCAAGCTGGTGGAAGAGTATTCAAAACACATTGATGCCTTGCTAAGTGACGCAGATCGCGTAACAGAGGTAACTGAAATCTATTTGAACGCCCCGCGCGAACAGATGCTACAGGAAGACCTTCAGGCCGTTAACGCCATCATGGCCAAATACCGTGCTGAGCGCTGGATTAAAGAAGAGTCACAACTGATGAATATTGAAAACGTCATCACCAACGCTCTAGACCGCTCCTACGACTTAAGCATGGAGGCAGTTACTTGCAAAGCGTTCTGTGACGCACCAGACAAGTTCAATATGATGTTTAAGACGATTTAATCACTCCCCCTAAAAAATCAACTTAGTACAAGCATAAAAAAACCCGGCCATAGGCCGGGTTCTCAAACTAAATACAGCTTTTATTTTTTATAGATACAAATCAATTAAGCTGTTTTACGACGCAGCCCCATAGCCATCAAGCCAAGACCAAGCAACGCAAGAGGAGCTGGTGCTGGAACTGGGGTTGGCTCATCTGACAAAGTACCACCTTGGATGAATACAGCGGAGTCCCAATCGGTATCACCAGCATCTGCAATAGCTAACTGCAAAGTATGTAAACCAGCAGACAAACCGGTGAGAGAAGCCGTCAGTACATTCGTAAACCCATCATACTCGATATTAAAAAATGGACCTCCATTATCTAGATCATTATTGTTGTAGTACGCGCTATTTGAACCACCATTAACAGTATTAATGGAAACAGTATCACCAGAGCCAGGTACTTTCGCCAAATTAATACCATCTAGAAACAAACCAAATACATCATTGTATTGGGTACCAACCCATTCGTTGTACTCTTCTGATGCGAAGACATAGTTGAAATAAACCGAATCACTGTCGCTGGTAAAATCAATTGTCAGCATTGTATGGTTGTAAGTCGTATATCCAGGAATTAAGGCATCCAGGATTGCCAAGCCACCCGTACCACTATCAACGCTAGTGCTATCCGAATCGTTTGGACCAACCGCGTCAGCAGCAGCACCGGTAGTCAAAATGATACCGCTCTCCATGCCGATACCACTACTCATACCATCAGTAAAAGTACCTGATGAATAAGCTCCACCAGAATAACTTGTACTATTAATAGTAATACCACTACCCAGAATTGCATTACTTAATACAGTTGAATCATTAGTTGTATTTACAACTAATGCCGATGCAGAGCCTGCAAAACATGCAGACATAGTCAGTGTCGTGGCTAATAAAATTTTTTTCACTGGGATCCTCTCTAACTTTTCGTTGTGGCAAATTATGATTATCGCTCGTCCAATCTTCCCACTAAGCAGCAATATTTAAGGGAACACCCTCCTTTATATTGCTTCTACTTATTTAGCCTTAGCAAAAACCAGACCACATTTAGACAACAACAAATAAAAAATATTTTTCAATATGTTACAAGCACATGACAAAGCCATCAGCTGTAGTCACGCCCGTTGATGTAAAAAAAACCTACACATACAAACATCCTCAGCGAGCAGTAAAACGCAACTGAATCAGGCAAAAAAAAAGCCCAACCTAATAGGTTGAGCTTTAATTTTATTTGGCGTCCCCAAGGGGATTCGAACCCCTGTTACCGCCGTGAAAGGGCGGTGTCCTAGGCCTCTAGACGATGGGGACACTTAACCTTGTGTCCTGATGAACTAGCCTAATTAACGCTCATCAAAATAAAACGCCAGTATCACTAAAACTTCCTGATAACCGACGCCTTTAAATAGTGGCGTCCCCAAGGGGATTCGAACCCCTGTTACCGCCGTGAAAGGGCGGTGTCCTAGGCCTCTAGACGATGGGGACGTTCTTTCTAAAACGTCATTTCAGATGCTATAGCCTCTGAAAAAATTCTTTGGTGGAGCTAGGCGGGATCGAACCGCCGACCTCTACACTGCCAGTGTAGCGCTCTCCCAGCTGAGCTATAGCCCCGAAAGAGATGCGCATTTTAAGGACCTCAAACCATTGAGTCAAGGGAAAATTTTAATAAATGCTAAAATTTTTCCCTCGACTCAGTTGTGGTTTAGTTACCCTCTGATTTTGCCCATGTGTCGCGCAACGTCACGGTACGATTAAAGATCGGTTTACCGTGCGCGTGATCAGCATCAGCGCAAAAATAGCCCATACGCTCAAACTGGAATGTCTCACCCGGCTTGGCATCCGCCAGCACAGGCTCCAGCACGCATTGCGTCAATGTGCGCAGAGAATCAGGATTGAGAAAATCAGTAAATGGCTTGTCTTCCTTGTTAGCTGCCGCGTCAGGTGAAGGCACACTGAACAGACGATCATACATGCGAACCTCAGCCTTAATACCATGGCGCGCAGATACCCAGTGAATAACACCGCGCGGCTTCTCACAGCCTTCTGGTGTCTTTCCGATGGAATCTGGTACGTGGCTACAGTGCAGCTCGATAATCTCGCCATGGGCATCTTTGACCACCTCATCACATTGGATGATGTAGGCGTTACGCAGACGCACTGCCTTGCCCTTCACTAGGCGCTTGAACTTTTTATTAGCCTCTTCGCGGAAGTCTTCTCGCTCGATATAGACTTCGTTGCAGAATGGCGTCTTGTGCGAACCCATCTCCTCATTTTGCGGATGATTAGGTGAATCCACCTCTTCCACTTTGTCATCTGGATAGTTGGTAATTACCACCTTGAGAGGATCCAGCACACCCATGCGGCGTGGAGCATTGACGTTGAGATCGTCGCGCATGGTATTC
>JBNKYV010000116.1:0-7047 GCA_050301075.1 Gammaproteobacteria bacterium | reverse complement strand
CTTATTTAAAACCTAGTTAGCATTTTGTGAGCTTTGAGGATTCCACCAACAAACCCCAAGAGGCCAAACAACAACATAAATATAGGTGTTGTTTCTATCAGGTAATCCAAACCGAAGCCCAATATGAAACCAGCGGCCGTACTTGCGGCCAAGTGTGTCCCAACGCCTATGAGCAGCATCCCGGTGCTTTTGTTCTTTTCCATCGCGATGCCCCTACTCGGCGCGTGAGTATAGCTTGCGAACCCTCGTCGCTGCAACCTCAACACACACCCAAACGCCGCGCAGTATATGAAATCGTAACCTGAGGGTCAAATTAGATTGTGGTTATAATTCTTCAACCCCAATATGATTAAGGATTCCATCCAACTCATCCAGGCTGTTGTATTGGATGACCAACTTCCCTTTTCCTTTGGGGGTATGCTGAATATTTACCCTTGCTGCGAGCTTTTCTGACAGGCGTTGTTCCAGCTTTGAGACATTTGGATCTACAGGCTCTTTCTTGGCTACCTTGACAGGTTCTTTATATTTTTTGACTAGGCGCTCAGTTTCGCGCACAGAGAGTCCACCCGCAACAACCTCTCTAGCGGCGTCCCGTTGCATATCACCTTCGAGAGAAAGTAGGGCACGTGCATGACCCATTTCGAGATCACCATGCTCGACCAGTGTTTTTACTTCATCAACAAGATCAAGCAAACGCAGCAGATTTGAGACCGAGGCCCTTGAACGACCAACGGCTTCTGCTGTTTGTTGGTGAGTCAGTTCAAATTCCATGATCAAACGCTGCAAAGCGCGCGCTTCTTCCATTGGATTCAGATTTTCGCGCTGGATGTTTTCGATCAACGCCATTGCCATAGCAGCTTGATCAGGCACATCGCGTACTACGCAAGGCACCTCCTGAAGACCGGCCATTTGCGACGCGCGCCAACGACGTTCACCGGCGATAATTTCGTAACGTTTGTCGCCGATTGGTCGAACAACAATGGGCTGCACGACACCCTGAGCCTTAATTGAATCAGCCAGCTCTTGAAGCGTTTCCGGATGCATATCAATACGCGGCTGATATTTTCCACGCTGCATCAAATCAACGGGAATTTTCTTTAGTTGCGCGCCGGAGGGCTGTTGGTGCTCGTCAGAGACAGTTGCCGCTTCAATATTAACAGCAGGATCTACCGACACCGGTGCCGCTTTAGCACTTGCCAACAATTCGTTGAGGCCACGGCCCAAGCCGCGTTTTTTCTTAGTCGCCATTTGTGATTGATTCGCTTAGATTGCTTGGACGTGTTCGTGAGGCATGTCTACGGGCTGATGCTGATCTTTACGCAAAATCTCACCCGCCAGAGCGAGATACGCTACCGTACCGGCGCATGCTTTATCGTAGATAATGACTGGCAAGCCATGACTTGGCGCTTCTGCCAAACGGATGTTGCGCGGCACGACTGTGCGATAGAGCTTGTCGCCAAAAAAGCTGGAGAGCTGATCAGACACGTCATTGGAAAGGTTGTTACGTGCATCGAACATAGTGCGCAGCAAACCTTCAATGTGTAGCTCTGGATTACTTGCATCTCGAATTTGGTCAATGGTATCCAGCAGGGCACTTAAACCTTCAAGCGCATAGTATTCACACTGCATGGGAATAATGACTGACTTGGCTGCAACCAGCGCATTCACCGTCAACATATTCAGCGAAGGAGGGCAGTCGATCATGATGAAGTCGTAATCAGACTCCACTTCTGCCAAGGCTCTTTTTAGCTGTAACTCACGCCCAGCAACATCCATCAAACCCACCTCGGCAGCTGTTAGATCTGCATTGGAAGGAATCAGGTCGTAACCGGCATACTCGGTTTTAACGATCACTTCACGGATCGATGCCTCACCCAGTAAAAGCTCGCACGCGCTGGCTTCAACTTCAGATTTATCCACACCGCTGCCCATAGTGGCATTACCTTGCGGATCAAGATCTACCAACAACACTCGACGTTTGGTTGCCGCAAGTGATGCAGATAGATTGATACTGGTGGTGGTTTTACCAACCCCGCCTTTCTGGTTGGTTACCGCTATGATCTTTGCCATGAGCTATGCCACTTAAACAATTGAGTATTTGGATTCAACGCAACAGGCCAGGCCCGCTCGTTATTCAATAATAGGTTTAACCAGCCTTCGCCAGAATAACCATATGCCGCTCCGCGCCCAGATAGGATACTTCCAGCGGATAGACGGCCTCCACCTGATATTCAGATGGTATCTCTTCTATTTCTTCCAGGGGATTTACACCCTTCATGGCGAGAAACTTACCTTGCGCCCCCACCATATGACCAGACACGCTAAGCATATTGGCGATAGTCGCAAATGCCCGCGAAATCACGGTATCAAAACCGTTGCCGGGATCAAAGTCTTCCGCCCGTTCGTTCACAACAGTGACATTTTTCAAGCCTAGCTCGATCACTGCCTGGGTGCGAAAGCGCCCCTTCTTACCATTGCTATCCAGCAACGTAAATTGGCAATCCGGGCGCATAATCGCCAATGGGATGCCGGGCAAACCCGCACCGGTGCCCACATCGATCACCGAAGTTCCATTAATGTAAGGCAATGCGGAGAGGCTGTCGAGCAGATGCACCTCAACGATATTATCTGTCTCTTTACGTGAGATAAGATTGTAGACCTTGTTCCACTTGAGCAACATGGCCATGTAGCTTAGCAATGCATCCTGCTGCGCTTCGGTCAAATCAATCCCCATACGGCTTGCGCCGTCGATCAGTTTCTGGCGGTCGGACATTACGCAGATTTACTCAGTTTGCTGCCAATTTTCTTCAAATGAACCAGCAACAGCGAAACAGCTGCTGGTGTTATCCCGGGAATGCGGCCCGCCAAACCGATGGTTGCTGGCCGCTGATCAATCAGCTTTTGACGCACTTCATTGGAAAGGCCACTGACCGCAGCATAGTCGAGATCCGCAGGTAATACGGTCTCTTCATATTTGCGCTGACGCTCGATCTCTTCCACCTGGCGGTCAATATAGCCAGCGTATTTGGCTTGAATCTCTACCTGTTCGGCGACTTTGGCATCTTCTACCCCGGGACCTAATTCCCCAAGCGACATCAAACCAGTATAAGTAGCATCCGGACGACGCAATGCCTCAAGCGCACGCACTTCTTTGGTCAAGTTACTGCCCAATACGCGCTCGGCATCTGCATCATCGATTTGCCCTGGTCTTAACCAAGTATCGCGCAATCGCTGCTGTTCACGCTCGATAGACTCACGTTTGAGATCAAAAGCACTCCAACGCTCATCATCGATCAACCCCAGCTCGCGACCTTTTTCAGTCAAGCGCAGATCGGCATTATCTTCGCGCAACAGCAGGCGATATTCAGCGCGTGAAGTGAACATGCGATAAGGCTCTTGGGTGCCGCAGGTAATCAGGTCGTCAATCAACACGCCGATGTAAGCCTCGTCACGACGTGGCGACCAAGCCTCTTTCTCCTGCGCTTGCAGTGCAGCGTTCATACCGGCGATCAGACCTTGCGCGGCGGCCTCTTCATATCCGGTCGTACCATTGATCTGGCCGGCGAAAAACAAACCAGCCATTGGACGCGTCTCTAGTGAAGGTTTCAGCTGACGCGGATCGAAGAAGTCATACTCAATCGCATAGCCTGGACGGGTGATATGCGCATTTTCGAAACCTTTAATGGAACGCACCAGGTTGATCTGCACGTCATAGGGCAGGGAGGTGGAGATACCGTTTGGATAGACCTCGTGGGTTGTTAAACCTTCAGGCTCAATAAAGAGCTGATGTTGCGATTTGTCGGCAAAACGCACGATTTTGTCTTCAATTGAAGGGCAATAGCGTGGGCCAACGCCTTCAATAATCCCAGTATACATCGGCGAACGGTCCATGCCGCCGCGAATAATTTCGTGGGTGTGCTCGTTGGTGTAGGCGATATAGCAGCTGATTTGCTGCGGGTGATCTTCCGGTTTGCCCAAAAATGAAAAGCTCGGCACAGGGGTATCACCTGGCTGCTCTTCCAGTTGAGCGTAGTCGATACTGCGGCCATCAATACGCGGTGGCGTACCGGTTTTGAGGCGATCCACCTGAAAGGGCAGTTCGCGCAGACGTTGTGAAAGGGCGTTGGCGGGTGGATCACCGGCACGGCCACCTTGGTAATTTTCCAGGCCTATGTGGATACGACCACCCAAGAAGGTGCCAACCGTCAGCACTACTGTCTTGGCACGAAACTTCAATCCCATCTGAGTCACAACACCGACGGCCCGATCACCTTCGACGATTAGATCATCCACTGCCTGCTGGAAAAGTTGCAAATTGGGCTGATTTTCCAGCTTTTCGCGCACAGCTTGTTTGTAAAGCACGCGATCTGCCTGGGCACGGGTTGCACGCACCGCAGGGCCTTTACGGGAATTCAGGATGCGAAACTGGATGCCACCTCTATCTGCAGCTTGCGCCATATAGCCGCCCAGGGCATCCACCTCTTTGACCAGATGGCCTTTGCCGATGCCGCCGATAGCGGGATTGCAGCTCATCTGGCCGAGGGTTTCTATATTATGAGTAAGCAACAGCGTTTTTACGCCCATGCGCGCAGCCGCCAGCGCGGCTTCGGTACCCGCGTGACCACCACCGACAACAATGACATCAAATTGATCTTGATAAAACATGGGATAAAACCGCCACTTTAAAGGAACCGGCTATTTTACTTCAGAAAGCAAAAGTGGCCAATTATTGTTCAATCACGATTCAATTTAAAGATAGATCATCATCCAATATTGGGCACATGGGCCAGCCGTAGCCCCAACGCCAGGGAAATATTGAGCATGGCTGACCTCCAACACGTACCGCGGCATACATCAGGTCTGCCGCCAGCGCGAAATCCTCTTCAATCTCCTGCTGACTCGCCCCGGCATCGACGACAGCGACTGGCCCGAGTTTACGCCCGGTAGCGATCACACATTGGCGCAACTGCTCGTCAGCCTGTTTGCGCTTCGCATAACCGTTTTCGGTTTCACCGCGCCAATAGGCTTTGTCATGTTCTACGCAGCAATATTCCCACGGCGGAGTGTCACCATACTTTTCTTTGAAGTAGGGCAGGGTATCACTCAGCGTACGCCACGCATCAGACATGCCACCGCTGCAACCATCTGAAACAAAAGGTGTTTTAGTCGGATTCTGGCGTTTCACCTGAGCCAGCTTGGACATCAGATATCCTTCATAGCGCTCAACGGCATCACTCAGCAGATCGGCCCGGGCGGAGGGCCCGCCAAACAGCATAAGAACCATGACCACGACAAGTGGTCTAATTTTATTAAGAATACGCAGTGTTTTAGTTAACATAGCTTTATTATGTTATTTTTGTGCTGTTCCATTTCCAAATAATAGTCCCTTTCCGTTATGTATATCATTCGCACTAACTACAGCAACAACTCCATGGCCCTGATTCAATGGGCTGTCGAGCAACAGTTGCAGGATGTAACGGTAGTCTATGTCGATACCGGCTGGGCTGCTGAAGGTTGGCTCGACTATGTGGCTATCTGCGAATCGGTCGTCACAGGGCTGGGATTCAACGTTGTGCATTTGGATGCGACCACCCCATTTGAAGACATTATGGAGATCAAAGGCGGATTTCCCACCCGCGAACGTCAGTGGTGTAGCCTGCACCTAAAAGGCATACCTTTTCTTAAATGGGTGGAAGAGTTTGATCCTGAGGGAAATGCCACCGTGCTCACTGCAAAAACCTCTGTTGATACCGGTTTCGAAGATGTGCCGGAATTCATTGAGTGCTGTGAATATCACGGTGAGCGCAAAGTCTGGCACCCACTCTATGCTCACACTCGCGAACAACGCGATGCGCTTTTGGCACAGGCAAACTTTCCTTCATTGCCACACAGAAGCCTTGAATGCAGCCCGTGCATTAATAGCACCCTGGTGGAGTTACGCACCTTAACGGACAGCGATATCGAAAAAACGGAGGAGCTGGAAGAAGAGCTGGATGCACCGCTGTTTCGACCACAAGACGTGGGGAATGCAGAAGGCATTCGCGCCGTTGTCGAGTGGGCCAAACAGGAAGATGCACACGACCCAGAATTCAGATATGGCTGCAGCGCCTCATTTGGCTGTGGTGCATAGACAGATATAGAAGCTTCGACAACCGAATCTTAAGCAATATAACTATTTGCTTTAATTAAAAAAGATTACACATAGATAATCACAGTTACACAACTTTTTGCACGTCGCGTCGACATAATAAATACGCTGGCACGCGCACGTGTCTCGCACCATAATGATTTATACAACAGGCGAAAGGGGACCCTCATGATTAAACTCCGCAGCAAACTATTGATAGTGGCCGCAGCCCTCGTACTCATCGCGGGATGTTCAGGCAAAACCAACGTAGAGAGCGATCTCAACATTAAAGGTGCGCCGGACTGGGTGAACGAAGGCACACAAATGCTCAATGACAAAGGCGGGCGCCTATTTCATGGTGTGGGCTCCGCACCCAGCATGGGAGATCGATCGCTTCAGCGCAGCACTGCAGATGAGCGTGCGCGAGCTGAAATCGCCCGAGTGCTAAATTCATTTCTACAAACCGCCAGCAATGATTACAGCGCGATGGCATCCAGCGGCGGTGAAACGGTCAATCAACAATCGATTTCACGTCAGATCGAAAACTTCACACAGATCAATCTTACCGGCGCAAAAATCATTGGCCGCTGGAGTGACAAGCGCACAGGCGAGTTATGGTCTATCGCCGAATTGGATATGAAACGTATGAAAGATACTTTGGAAAAGGCCGAACAGATGAGCCCAGGGTTGCGTGAATTTCTTTCCAGTAAAGGTGACTCTGTGTTCGACCAAATGGCAGGAGACAAATAATGAGTTTTAAACTGGCGAACAGCACCCTTTTAATCGCTGCATTAATTGGCGGTGCAGCACTCAGCGGTTGTTCAACCACGGTAGACCGTATTCAAACCAGTGAAGTGCGTGATTTAAGTGGCAACTGGAATGACACTGACTCACGCCTGGTATCAGAAGAGATGATTCGC
>JBNKYV010000115.1:0-5284 GCA_050301075.1 Gammaproteobacteria bacterium | reverse complement strand
TTTGGGGCTTTTGTTTTTTATGGGCGGAGTTTCAGCATTGGGCGTTATTTGTTTAGCGCGAGCATTTGCCTATGCGCGTACAGCAACCGCTGCCTCATTCCACTATTCGCAAATGTTATGGGGCGTAGTGTTGGGGTATTTCCTATTTGGAGATACGGTCGATGTTTGGACTGCTGTAGGTGCTGCGATTATTATCTGTAGTGGATTGTGGTTGATTCGTCTTGAAGGTGAATCGCGTAGTTAACGGAATATGTTATGTCTGAAAGCGTAAAAGAGAAAAATCCCGAAGTGATTGCTTATGAACTGCACGGTAATTGTTATTTGAATATTACTGATCACTGCACGCTGCGCTGCGCATTTTGTCCTAAGTTCAATAAGATGTGGGAAGTACAGGGATATGACTTGCGTTTGAAATATGAACCTTCCGTCGAAGAGATAATCGAGGCAGTAGGTGATGTGACTCGGTATCAACAGATTGTTTTTTGTGGACTGGGGGAGCCGACTCAACGCTTGGACGTGCTTCTGCGAGTCGCGCAGCAATTGAAGGCCAAAGGGGCGAAAATTCGCGTGAATACCGATGGCCTGGCGAGCCTGGTGCATGGGCGAGATGTAACGCCAGAGCTGGTTGGAAAAGTTGATGCGTTATCGGTATCCATGAATGCTCAAGACGAGGCTGTTTACAATCGTCATTGCCGGCCCAAGAAAGAGTATCCTGGTGCATATGATGCTATGTTGGACTTTGCTAAACGTGCAAAAGAGTATGTGCCGTCAGTGACTTTGACCGCGATAGATGGACTCGATGGCGTTGATATTGAAGCTTGTGAAACAATTGCAAATGAGATTGGGGTGGAGTTCCGGCGGCGTGTGCTGGATGTGGTGGGCTAAATCGCCCATAAAGGTCGGTGTGCTTTCTGGAGCATAGGAAGCGATAGGTAGTTCGCAATTGTCGAAGAAGAAGTGCTGCAGGTTGTATATGGCACGCAGCCAATCAGCGGTGCATCAATCATCTCTTTCAAGGTTTCGATATTATTCTCCACGTAAGGCATGTTTGGACTTAAATGGTTGGCTATCCAGCCGGCAAGTGGAAGCTTGCTGTAGCGGATGGCCTCTACCGTCAGCAATGTGTGACTAAGACAGCCTAATCGCAATCCTACAACAAGAATAACTGGCGTTTGCAGGCGCATAGCAATATCTGCCATTGTTTGAAAGCTGTTTAGTGGCACCATCCAACCTCCTGCTCCTTCCACAATTACGTGTTCACTTTTTTTTGCGATTTCTTGATAGCACTGTTTGATGTGTTCTATGTCGATAGACGTGTTTTTTTCTACCGCCGCGATGTGTGGGGCGATGGGAGGTGCGAATGCGTAAGGGTTGATTGTGTCGTAGTCCAATTCGACGTTGCTGGTTTTTTGCAAAGAAACGGCATCGCTGTTTCGAAGGCCTTGATCGGTAAGTTCACAGCCGGCAGAAACCGGTTTCATGACGCCGGTTTTGAAACCTTGTTGTTTAAACTTTTCTACCAGTGCAAGACTTATCACCGTCTTGCCAACATCGGTATCAGTACCTGTTATGAAATAGCCTTTCGGCCCTTCGTGAGGCATTTGTTTTTGCTCGTGTGGAATGGGTGAATGTGGGGATATAGTAACTTATCTCACAGACATCGCAATTTTCTCCCTCGCAGTTGGAGGGAGAATAATGATGGTCGCGAAAGATTACATTGGCGGAATAGGCAACATTCCTAAGAGTTGATCTGCAGGTTCGCCATTCAGCGTCAACTGGCCGTTGGTAAAATTCAGGTGGCTGGCATGGCGGCCATTGTTCTGAATGAGGATGCCTTGTTGTTCCAGTTGCATCAGTTGTTGCTGGGTTGCGTTTAAGACCATGGCTTCGAGTTCTTCGGCAGTCATGGCTTGATCTTGTTGTTGCATGGCGACCATGAGTTGATTTCGAGTCTGGGTCGCAACTATGTTTTCAGTCATGGCGCTGGGCATGTCCAGCTTTATCTCTGCGATAAGGCGCGGAATCAGCATCATAGGCATGCTCATGTCCCAGTCACCTTCACCATTAAAGCCGAGGAGAAAGCTACCATTAACGTCACCCATTTCTGTGGTGAGGCCCAGCTTGCTGATTTTGACCTCAGGTGAATATTTCAGCAGTTCAGGCAACAGCTCTAGCATGGCGAACCCGTAGGCTTCGCTGAGTTGCTCTGGGCTTGATACGGTTTGTTCCAGTTCGCGAAATCGCTTTTGAATGTTGACGAGCGTGGATGCATCCAGTTTGTTTGCTTCCAGTACCAGTTCGCCTGGGCCGACTTTGAATTCGTTTTCAACACTGAGTGCGTCAAAGCTGATTTTTTCTGACATTGAAACCAGATTGCCGCTTTGGTCGGTATCAACTCCAACGCGAAAATTAGTCAGGCGCACGTTTTTGCGTTCACCCTGTGGTGACGCCATATCCATATGTAGTTCTGCGAGTGTCATGGTGCCATTGCCCAGGGTAAGACCTTCAGGGCTGAAATGAGAATCCACATCGAACGCCACTGATTTAATGGCGATGGAGCCTTCTGGCGCGGTGATCTCCAGCAATGGCATAGTGATATTGCCCTTGCCGACCAGTTTTTGCCACTCTCCGTGCACTGTACCGTTCATGCCTTGCCAGTTGATGGTAGCGGTATTGTCGTGACTGGGGCCTTGATAAGCGGGGACCTCAAAGTGCGAGCTGCTATCGCCATTTAGTTTAACCACCGTGGTTTGTTGAAAAGGCGACTGCTCACCAAAGTAGTGGCTGACAATGGGCTGATATTCAGTCGGTACCACCAGATTGGATTGAATGATGCCCATGCTCAGGCCTGCTTCTGTGTAGGGGCCGTGAGTAATGACGTGATCGACTACAATGTCTATGGCTTCGGGCATGTTGGCCTGCGGATCTTGCTGGGCTACTTCGCTTAGGTCTAGCGTGAATGTTGTACGGGCTGTGGATTGCAGCCAACCGCTGTTGTATTGGTCAACGCGCAGCTGCATCCATGGCGGAAAAGCCTCATTGTTCTTGAGGGCCTGGAGTTGGCCTTTAAACTGTCCTTCGATTTGATTCCCCATCCAAAGCGGTGAAGCAGCAGCGCCACCGATAACGATGATGCCGACGCCGGCCAGTAATACGCCTTTATTCATGAACATGTCCCCCGATAAATATCTGATTGTAGGTATCGGCCTGTTGTCTGTTTATTCGAGCGATTCCCTGTGCTAGACAACAGGCGATTTAAATTAATTGTTGCGGCCGATAGTCGAAACGGGAATAAAAACCGAACCGTCTTCTGTCGATGAGGGCTTAATTTCTGTGCCCCAGGCATGGCCGTAGACGATTTCATAGGTAGCCGGCAGCAGCCCGTCATGGTTACGGAACTGTTCGTAGGCAGCGAGCATTGTTTGTAGTTTCTGTTTGCCGGTTAGGCCGTGATTACGCCCCGCAGTAACATTATGTGCCCCCATGGCCTTGAGATCGCGCATAACGCCCATGCCTTCTCGGTAGGTGAGGGTAAGGCTTTCTGTATCCATAACTGGGTCAGCCACTTTAGCGCGCATCAGGGCATCGCCGATGTCGTGCATGTCGATGAAGCTGTTAACGTGGATATCATCATCCACCGCTTTCCATGCTTGGCGCAGCTCACGCAGGGTGTCAGGACCGAAGGTGGTAAAGAGCAGCAGTCCCTCGGGTTTGAGTACGCGCTGGAACTCACGAAAGGTTTGGTCCAGGTCTTCACACCATTGAATAGCGAAGTTGGAGAAGATCATGTCGACGCTGTTGTCTGCCAGTGGCAAATGCTCTGCGTCACCACAGAGAAAACGCTGTTTGCCGAACCAGCGGTCTGTCAGGCTGAGTTGGCGACGAGCGGTGTTGAGCATCTGTGGTGCCAGATCAAAGGCGATGACCTCGCTACTTTTATAGTGCTTGGCGAGCTCGCGACTGAAGGTGCCTGTGCCGGCGCCAATATCGATAATGCGCTTGGGCTCTAGCTTGATCAGCTCCAGGCGCTCCAGCAGGCGGTGGCCGATTTCGCGTTGCAGGATGGCGACTTCGTCATAGCTGCTGGCGGCGCGATTAAACGATTCGCGGATCAGGCGTTTGTCCAGTTGGTAGGCTTCTTGATGCATATTTACTGCTTTATAAAATTATCCAGAAGACTCAAAAAATCTTCCGTGTGAGAGAGAAACGGCGCGTGGCCGGCGCTCTCCATGATATCGATACGGGCCTGCGGCAGGATCTGTTGGATATTTTCCGCAGTGGCGACGGGTACCAGCATATCGCGCCCGCCAAGGATAAATTGCATAGGAGTTTGCATTTGATTCAGCTGTGGCCGCAAATTGGCGGTGCGCAGGATCTCCAACCCCAGGCGCAGGGCCTCGGTCTGAGGTAGTGGGCGCTCATCAACCAGGGCGCGAATACGGCGCAGCATCTCTTTTTCATCGGCGGTGCCGCGCACCTGAAGCCCCAGGAAGCGTTTTAGCGTTTGTTCGGCGTTCTTGGTCAGGTTTTGGGTAAATACAGCCAGATTGGTGTCAGGCGTTGCATGGGGCCAGTCATCTGTTTTGATGAACTGGGGCTGAGCAGCCACCATTACCACTTTGCTGATCTGTTGTGGCCAGTGCAGGGCGGCGTTGAGCGAGGCCATGCCGCCTAGTGACCAGCCGATCCAGATTGCATTGGCAGGCGCTGCATCCAACATCAATTGCGACAGCCGATTCAGATCAAAGCCGCCCGCTGGCATTTTGCTGTGGCCATGGCCGGGCAGGTCGATTACCGTGAGGCGATAGCGATCTTTCAGGGCCTCAACTACCGGCTGCCAGATGCCTCCGTGTAGCCCCCAGCCGTGGGTGAGTACTAGATCGGGTGCGTTGCTCTCTGCTGGGCCAAAGGTTTCTGTGTGCAATAGGCTCATACGATGGACTCCAGGGCCTTTAGAAGGCGTTCTACGTCCTTTTCGCTGTGATCCGCGGCAAAGGTGATGCGTAGCCGTGCAGTGCCCTCAGGCACCGTTGGAGGGCGTATGGCGCTGATGAGGATGCCTTGCTCCTCCAGCTTGCGGCTTATCTCCAGCGCTTTGCCATTATCGCCGATCAGCAGTGGCTGAATGGGAGTGTCAGACGGCATTAATTCCAGTCCGAGCTGTTCCGCACCATGGCGGAACTGTGCTATCAGCGCTTTGAGATGCTCACGACGCCAGCTTTCGCTCTGCAACAGCCTGAGGCTGGCTCGGGTTGCTTCCGCTACTGAGATCGGAAGAGCACAC
>JBNKYV010000114.1:0-5693 GCA_050301075.1 Gammaproteobacteria bacterium | reverse complement strand
TTATTCACAGTTTTTGTTGATAACCTGAAACTTTTTCACACCCCCTACTTTTTCCACTACTTATTAAATTTACGGTGGTCAAAAGTTAGCCACTCCTTACAAATTCACCTAAAAAAAGGCTCTTCACATGCCCAACTTTTGCTGCGTAACTGCATGATTTATCAACAATTACAGAGCTGGCTATTTTTTAGCCAGATTCTCAAACCCTTACCCAATAAGGGATTGAGCAGTTTGCTACAGAAGACCCACAGAGTTATTCACAGTTTTTGTTGATAACTGTTTATCAATGGATTTGAAGGTTTGAATAGATTTTTATCCACAGGGGTTATTCACAACCAAATTCCCTGAAAAAGTCGTGCAAATAAAAAGGCCGAATTAGCGTTGTGCTAATTCGGCCTTTTCTGCTTTCATGAGCCGCATTACTCAGAAGCACTACATTTTTAATGCTCCCGAGTCGCTAGAAAACGAACTTCGGGATATTTCTCCTGCGCCAGCTGCAAATTCACACGCGTCGGCGCGATATAAACCAACCGGTTTGCACCATCCAACGCCAGATTATCTGCGGCCTTTTTCTTAAACAGATCAAAAGCCTTCTCATCGTCACTCTCAACCCAGCGCGCTGTGGCAACCTGAACAGCTTCAAAGGCACACTCAACTTTGTATTCGTCTTTCAATCGCTGTGCGACCACTTCAAACTGCAGCACACCCACCGCGCCAAGAATCAGATCATTATTGTTTAACGGCTTATAAAGCTGGGTTGCCCCCTCTTCACACAACTGCTGAAGACCTTTTTGCAGGGCCTTCATCTTCATTGGGTCTTTCAACTGGGCACGGCGAAACAGCTCAGGGGCAAAGTTTGGAATACCGGTAAACTTAAGCTCTTCACCCTGACTAAAGGTATCGCCAATCTGGATGGTGCCATGATTATGCAGACCGATAATATCGCCAGGGTAAGCTGTTTCAACATGGTCACGATCACTTGCCATAAAAGTAATCGCGTTTGAAATCTGCACATCGCGTGCGATACGCACATGGCGCATTTTCATCCCTTTGTTGTAGCTGCCAGAACAGACGCGCATGAAGGCAACGCGGTCACGATGTTGCGGGTCCATGTTCGCTTGAATCTTAAAGATAAAACCGCTGAACTTCTCTTCAGCAGGCTCAACCGTACGCGTTTGTGTTTCACGGTGCATGGGGGATGGCGCCCACTCGGCAAAGGCGTCCAACAACTCTTTAATACCGAAGTTATTAATGGCTGAGCCAAAGAAGACTGGCGTTAGCTCACCTTTACGATAAGCGTCAAAATCAAATTCATGAGATGCACCACGCACCAGTTCGATCTCTTCGCGCACGTCATCAGCCATGCTGCCCCACAGCTCGTCCAGACGCGGGTTATCCAAACCCTGGATCACCTCACCTTCCTGAATTTTGCCACCGTGAGTTGCACTAAATAGATGGATGCGGTCGTTATATAGATCAAACACCCCTTTGAAGTTTTTCCCCATACCAATAGGCCAGGTAATCGGCGCACATTGGATCTTGAGGATATCCTCCACCTCGTCCATCAACTCGATCGGATCACGACCTTCACGGTCAAGCTTGTTAATAAAGGTAATGATGGGCGTATCACGCAGGCGACACACTTCCATCAACTTGATGGTGCGATCCTCTACACCCTTGGCGCAGTCGATAACCATCAAGGCGGAGTCCACCGCCGTCAGCGTACGGTAGGTATCTTCAGAGAAATCTTCATGCCCCGGTGTATCAAGCAGATTCATAATCTTGTCACCATGAGGGAACTGCATAACAGACGTGGTTACAGAGATACCACGTTGCTTCTCCATCTCCATCCAGTCCGACGTCGCATGACGTGCAGCTTTACGCCCCTTAACAGTCCCTGCCATCTGAATGGCACCACCATAAAGCAGCAGCTTCTCGGTGAGTGTGGTTTTACCCGCATCCGGATGCGAAATAATGGCGAATGTACGACGACGATTAACCTGCTCTAGAAACTCAGACATTTGGATGATTCTATTCTGCTTGCTTAAAAAGGGAGCAATTTTAAACGTTTTAGCGAGGGCGTGTTAACACAAATAACAACTCAACAACACAAACAAGCAAAATACCCGCACAAAATATGTTGACAATTTCACTCAAAAAAGTCATTGACACACCCGGAAGTTGAAACTACGATTAAACATACATAAGAAATACATCTTATGTGCATATAACGATTTACCGAAATTAATAAACTGGTAACAACGAAACTTATTCAAACGAGGGAAACAACATGAGTGAAAGCCTTTACGACCGCATCGGTGGCGAAGCCGCCGTTAACGCAGCAGTTGACCTGTTCTACCGCAAAGTACTTGCTGACGACCGCATCAGTCACTGGTTTGAATCTACTGATATGGAAGCACAGCACGCTAAACAAAAAGCATTTCTAACTGTTGCACTGGGTGGTCCTAACAACTATTCAGGCAAAGACATGCGTGATGCGCATGCGCACATGGTTACTAAAGGCTTGAACGATAGCGATTTCGACGCAGTTATGGAAAACCTGGGCGCTACATTGACCGAACTGGGTGTACCTGGCGATCTGATCGCGGAAGCAGCGGCAATCGCAGAAAGCACTCGCAACGACGTATTAGGCCGTTAAAGACTTTCCCCCTCCTCAAAGTCTGAAGGGGGGAGATGTTCTCCCCCTTTTTTTAAGCGACCTGCAATCTCAAAATCTAACGCCAAGTTAAAGCTGTTGCATCATGCCTAAAATCACGTTTGCCGAACACAGTTACGAGTGCCAGCCCAAAGAAACGGTTCTGGAGTGCTTAATCAGAAACAACGTTGATGTACCATCTTCCTGTCAAGCAGGTGCATGTCAAACCTGCATGATGAAATTGACCGAAGGTAAGGTGCCTGAAACTGCGCAAGCAGGTCTTAAACCGACACAAGTCCAACAGGGCTATTTTCTCGTCTGCACCTGCACCCCGGAAGAGGACATCAGCATCGCATTAGCGGGTGAAGATGCCGTCACCAAAGTTAAAGCCACGCTACAAGCAAAGCAGATGCTAAGCGATAAGATAGTGCAACTGCATTTAAAACCGGAAAGCAGCTTTGAATTTCAGCCAGGGCAATTCATCAACCTTCACAGGGAAAACCGCTTGGTCAGAAGTTACTCTATTGCCAGCCTGCCAAGCGAAGGCGTTATCGAACTTCATGTTGAACTGATTGAAAACGGCAAAATGAGCAGTTGGCTGCATGAGTCCGCGCAAGTTGGTGACACACTGGAAATGGATGGCCCCCATGGCGAATGCTTTTACGTAGCGGATAAACCTGAACAAAACCTGCTACTGATTGGCACAGGCTCAGGGCTTGCCCCCTTGTGGGGGATTGCCCGCGATGCTTTGACTAAAGGCCATACAGGTGACGTCTATCTTTTTCATGGTAGCCGCAATATAGATAAGGTTTATCTGGTTGAAGAGCTTAAACAACTCTCGCAGCAATATGACAACTTCCACTACACCCCGTGCCTCTCTGGCGATGAAGTCGCGGGATATGCAGCCGGTCGAGCCAATGAGGTCGCGCTAGCACAATTCCCCAAACTCGATGGATGGCGCCTCTATCTTTGTGGACACCCTGATATGGTCAATGGCACCAAGAAGAAAGCGTTTCTGGCTGGGGCCTCGTTTAACGACATATTTGCAGACCCTTTTACCTTCTAAAAACAAGGCATTACTCCCCATTGCAAAAACCGGCAACCCTCACGTTGCCGACACCTTTCGTGTTCACTAAAAATTCCCTTATCCCGGTCGATATTCTGAAGAGACGCCGGGATGCCATTAAGGGAATATAGATGAACTACAAAAAGGCTATAGATCTTCCTTTGCCACCGCTATCCGACATGGAAAATGTCCCGGCATTGCATGAAACGCCTGTCACCGTCATATTAATCAACAACAAACGCCTGGAAGGGCGATTGATAGAGTTTGATGTTGAAAACGCCATCATAGAAATTCAGCAAGAGAACACCGGTGAAGAACGAGAAATTTTGATGCAAGACATCAAAACCATGCATTTAAATAGCCCCTTACAAATTACACCAGACCCAGCTATTCATGACGAAGAGAAAAAGGCGATCACCGTTCCAAAGAAAACACAGGAGTTCCTGATCACCTTTAGAGACAAAAGCAAACTACGGGGAAAAACATACGGCACACGCGTCGACAAAAACGGCATTCATATCTTTAAAGAACACAGCACCAATCAATATATACAACAGTATCTCCACATCTTTATTCCTAAAACATCAATTGAAAGCAATTTGATTGGTGAACAGATCGGAACCATTCTTGTTAATGAAGAACGTGTACCCAAGGAGGCGATCGAAGCGGCCTTAGAACAACAACAGGAAGCACGTTCGCGTCCAATTGGTGACTACTTAATTGAACATAAAATTGTTGACGCAAAACAACTTGAGAATGCTTTAAAAAGACAAAAGAGCATGCCCAACCTAAAATTGGGCGAGATACTCATCAGTGAAGATCTAATTGATGAAACTCAACTCGATGAAGCCTTAAAAGATCAGAAGCAAGAACGCCGCAAACCATTGGGGGAAATTCTGATTGAAAAAGGTGTTGTCTCACACGAGCAAATTCAACACGCACTTGCCAGAAAACTGGGCATACCCTTTATCAATCTACAAGAATTTAAAGTCACACCAGACATCACCAACTTAGTACCTGCGGCGTTGGCATTTAAACATAAGGTTATCCCGCTCTATGAATATGAAGGAAAGCTAGCGGTAGCCATCGACAACCCAATGGACTGGGAAGCCCTGGATGCCATGCGTTTTCATACGGGCAAATATATAGAACCAGTTATGTCGATGCCGGAAGAGATTAACTGGGCACTGCAGTTTTACTATTCATCGGAAGATATCCTGCATGCCATGGGGCCTATTGATGACGAAGATGAAGACATAGATGACCCCCACTTTGAAGACAATTCATTCATCATGCGTGAAGAGGATGAGGTCTCTGAAAACATCGTCGTAAAAATCATTAACAAAGTGATCATGGATGCCTATCAACAAGGTGTATCAGACATTCATATAGAACCCGGCACAGGCAAAACGAAACTAATGGTGCGTTTTAGAAAAGATGGCACCTTGCACGTGTATCACAAGTTTCCAGCGCAATATCGTAACGCTTTGACATCACGCATAAAAGTAATGGCGCGTTTGGATATCTCTGAACGACGCAAACCTCAAGACGGAAAAATCGCCTTCCGCCAATATGGTCCTGCCAACATCGAACTACGTGTTGCCACATTGCCAACTCAGGGTGGCATTGAAGATGTTGTCATGCGGATACTGAGTAGTGGCAAGAAGATCCCCGTTAATGCGTTAGGTCTTAATAGCAACAATCTGGATCGATTGTTAGCGGCTATATCACAACCCTACGGACTATTTCTGGTATGTGGTCCAACCGGTTCAGGTAAAACAACCACATTACACTCGGTACTCGGCCACTTAAATGATTCCGGCAGAAAGATATGGACCGCTGAAGACCCTGTTGAGATCACGCAACAAGGCTTACGTCAGGTACAAATCAATCCCAAGGTAGGGCTCACGTTCGCCAATGCCATGCGTGCTTTTTTGCGGGCAGACCCCGACATTATCATGGTTGGCGAGA
>JBNKYV010000113.1:0-8279 GCA_050301075.1 Gammaproteobacteria bacterium | reverse complement strand
AACGAAGAAGATGAAGAGTCTGGTAGCGTCGTCGCCAGTGGTCTTATTATTCGTGATCTGCCAATGGTTGCCAGTAACTGGCGTACTCAAGGTACTCTGGGTGAGTATCTTAAGAAAAACAACGTGGTCGGTATCGCGGATATCGATACACGTAAGCTAACTCGAATCCTGCGAGAAAAAGGTGCCCAAAACGGCTGCATTATCGCAGGCGTAGATCTGGACGAGGCCGCTGCGTTGGCGGCTGCTAAGGGCTTTCCAGGTCTTAAAGGGATGGACCTTGCCAAAGAGGTGACTACCCAAGAGTCTTTTGAATGGAATCAGGGTAGTTGGACCTTGAGTGGCGGCCTGCCAGAGCCCAAGGCGGCTGCAGACCTTCCATACCATGTAGTGGCTTATGATTACGGCGTTAAACGCAATATCCTGCGTATGCTGGTTGATCGTGGTTGTCGTTTAACCGTTGTTCCTGCGCAAACACCAGCAGAAGATGTGCTTGCCATGAATCCTGATGGTGTATTTCTGTCAAACGGTCCAGGTGACCCTGAGCCATGCACGTACGCAATCGAAGCCATTCAAAAGATTCTCGAAAAGGGAATTCCGACTTTCGGTATTTGTTTGGGCCATCAATTGCTGGCACTGGCGAGTGGTGCCAAAACTGTGAAGATGAAGTTTGGCCACCACGGTGGCAACCATCCGGTAGAAGAGATTGAAACCAAGCGCGTAATGATCACCAGTCAAAACCACGGTTTTGCCGCTGATGAAGAGACATTGCCAGCCAATCTAAAAGCAACTCACCGTTCGCTGTTTGATGGTTCGCTGCAAGGTATTCATCGCACCGACGTGCCAGCTTTCAGCTTCCAGGGGCATCCAGAAGCAAGCCCTGGTCCGCACGATGCTGCTCCACTGTTTGATCATTTCATCGAATTGATCCAGGCGGCTAAGTAGTAAGCGCACCAAAGAATTAGTCAAAGTAGTAGCAAAAGCAACTTGTTAGAGTGATTGTATAAAAAATGCCAAAACGTACTGACATAGAAAGTATATTGATTATCGGCGCTGGCCCTATCGTCATTGGTCAGGCTTGTGAATTTGACTATTCCGGCGCTCAAGCGTGTAAAGCTCTGCGTGAAGAGGGTTACCGCGTTATTCTGGTGAATTCAAACCCTGCGACCATCATGACTGACCCAAACATGGCGGACGCGACTTACATCGAGCCCGTTACCTGGCAAACGGTTGCGAAAATCATCGAGAAAGAGCGCCCAAATGCCATTCTGCCAACTATGGGTGGCCAAACGGCGTTGAATACGGCGTTGGATCTGGCCAAGCATGGCGTGCTAGAAAAATTCGGCGTAGAGATGATTGGCGCAGATCAGGATGCGATCGATAAAGCAGAAGATCGTGATCGTTTTCGTCAAGCCATGATCAAAATCGGCTTGGATATGCCAGAGTCTGATGTTGCTCATAACCTCGAAGAGGCATTGGAGATTCAGGCGCGTGTAGGTTATCCAACCATTATTCGTCCTTCTTTTACATTGGGCGGTAGCGGTGGTGGTATCGCTTACAACAAAGAAGAGTTTCTGGAAATCTGTGAGCGTGGCCTGGATCTTTCACCAACCAATGAGCTGCTGATTGAAGAATCCATCATCGGTTGGAAAGAGTACGAGATGGAGGTTGTTCGCGACAAAGAAGACAACTGCATCATCGTTTGTTCTATCGAGAACCTGGATCCAATGGGGGTTCACACAGGTGACTCGATCACGGTTGCCCCTGCACAAACACTGACAGATAAAGAATATCAAATCATGCGTAATGCCTCTTTGGCAGTATTGCGTGAGATCGGCGTTGATACTGGTGGTTCTAACGTGCAGTTCGCTGTTAACCCAGAAACTGGGCGCCTAATCGTTATCGAAATGAATCCACGTGTGTCTCGTTCTTCTGCCTTGGCTTCTAAAGCAACGGGTTTCCCAATTGCCAAAGTGGCTGCAAAACTAGCGGTGGGTTACACCCTGAACGAGTTGCAAAATGAAATCACGGGTGGTGCAACGCCAGCTTCTTTCGAGCCAACCTTGGATTACGTTGTCACCAAGGTGCCACGTTTTACGTTTGAAAAATTCCCTCAAGCTGAGCCAGTTCTCGGTACGCAGATGAAGTCTGTAGGTGAGGTGATGGCGATGGGGCGTACTCAGCAGGAGTCTTTGCAAAAGGCATTGCGCGGTCTTGAGACGGGTGTTGATGGTCTTGACGAAGTGCTTGATCCTAATTTGGGTGAAGATGAAATCAAAGCGACTCTGCGCCAAGAGCTGCGTATTCCTGGTCCAGAGCGTTTGTGGTACGTAGCCGATGCGTTTCGCCAGGGCTGGTCTTTAGATGAGGTGCATGAGTTCAGTCGCATTGATCCTTGGTTTCTGATTCAAATCGAAGATTTGGTTAAGGATGAGAGTCTTGTTCGCGAGCAAGGTTTGGCTGCGCTGGATAAAGACCGCCTGTTTGCACTTAAGCGTAAAGGTTTCTCTGACCGTCGTTTGGCTAAACTGGTTGGTGCTAAAGAGGATGACATTCGCTCCAAACGTGCAGAATTGAATGTGCGCCCAGTATTTAAGCGCGTTGATTCCTGTGCGGCAGAGTTTTCTACTGCTACTGCATATATGTACTCATCTTATGATGAAGAGTGTGAGGCAGAGCCAACAGGCAAAGATAAAATCATGGTATTGGGCGGTGGACCAAACCGTATCGGTCAAGGTATCGAGTTTGACTACTGCTGTGTCCACGCTGCTTTGGCAATGCGTGAAGATGGTTACGAAACCATTATGGTTAACTGTAATCCAGAAACGGTTTCAACCGACTACGATACATCTGATCGTCTCTATTTCGAGCCGCTGACACTGGAAGATGTGTTGGAGATCGTTAATATTGAAAAACCAAAAGGTATTATCGTTCAGTATGGTGGTCAAACACCTCTGAAGCTGGCGCGTGCCTTGGAAGCTGCGGGTGCGCCGATTGTCGGTACAACACCAGATTCAATCGATTTGGCAGAAGACCGTGAGCGGTTCCAGAAAATGTTGCAAAAGCTGGATCTGCGTCAGCCGCCAAACTGTACTGCGCGTAATGCAGAGCAAGCAGTTGAAGCTGCACGTCAAATGGGGTTTCCTATTGTTGTGCGTCCTTCTTATGTATTGGGTGGTCGCGCTATGGAGATCGTTCACAACGAAGAAGGGCTGTTGAATTACATGGAGAATGCAGTTCAGGTCTCCAATGACTCACCAATCTTGTTAGATCGCTTCCTGGATAACGCCGTAGAGCTGGATGTAGATGCAATCAGTGATGGCAAAGATGTGGTTGTTGGTGGGGTAATGGAGCATATCGAGCAAGCGGGTATCCACTCGGGTGACTCGGCCTGTTCATTGCCTCCATATAGTGTTTCCGCTGAGCATCAGGCAGAGCTGCGTGACCAGGTTGTGAAAATGGCTCGCGAGCTTAATGTAATTGGCTTGATGAACGTACAGTTCGCTATTCAGGATGGTCAGGTTTATGTGATCGAGGTGAATCCTCGCGCTTCTCGTACGGTGCCTTTTGTTTCTAAAGCTATCGGCAAACCACTTGCCAAAATCGCCGCGCGCTGTATGGTTGGTCAAACGCTTGTAGAGCAGGGCTTTACTGACGAAATAGTACCGCCTTACTACTGCGTTAAAGAGGCTGTATTTCCATTTGCTAAATTCCCAGGTGTTGATCCAATTTTAGGGCCTGAGATGAAGTCTACCGGTGAAGTTATGGGGGCTGCGGCTACTTTTGCTGAGGCGTTTGCTAAATCTCAGCTTGGTGCTGGCGTGGATATGCCTAATTGCGGAAAGGCTTTCGTGAGTGTGCGAGATGCTGACAAGGCGCGAGCTATAGTTGTTGCTAAAGAGTTGGTAGGTTTGGGGTTTGAAATTATTTCGACTCGCGGAACAGCACGAGCGTTGGAAGAGGCTGGTGTTTCTTGCAATGTCGTCAATAAAGTAAATGAAGGGCGTCCTCATATCGTTGATATGATCAAAAATGATGAAATTGATCTTATTGTGAATACTACCGAAGGGCGCCAGGCAATAGCTGATTCCTTTACAATTCGTCGCCAGGCTTTGCAACATAAGGTCACATATGCAACGACGTTGTCAGGTGCGCAAGCGATGTGTATGGCGCTTAAACATACTGGTGAGTTGGGCGTAAACCGTTTACAAGATTTGCATAAGGAATTATCTGCATGAGCACTATTCCAATGACTGCCCACGGCGCGGAGCGCCTACGTGCAGAGTTAAAACAGTTGAAGTCGGAAGACCGTCCTCGCGTGATTCAGGCGATTGCCGAAGCGCGTGAGCATGGGGATCTGAAAGAGAATGCTGAATATCATGCGGCGCGTGAGCAGCAAGGTTTTATCGAAGGCCGTATCTCTGATATTGAAAGCCAGTTGTCTCAGGCTCAAATCATCGATGTTACTACCATGCAGAACACTGGCAAGGTGATCTTTGGTGTAACGGTTGATCTATGTGATGAAGAGAGCGGCAAAGAGGTTTCCTATCAAATCGTTGGTGATCTTGAGGCAGATATTAGCAAAAACCGAATTTCGATTAGTTCACCTATCGCCCGTGCCTTGATTGGCAAAGAAGAGGGTGACATTGCTGTGGTGAAAGCACCTGGCGGTGATAAAGAGTACGAAATTCTCGCGGTTCACTATATTTAGTTGCCTAGTTAAGCGGGCTCGGGCGTGATCGTAAAGCTCTTGCAAAGGACCGAACGTCTTCTTCAAGCGGTATGGTTGGGTGGCTTATTAGCCATCGGCTATATCGCAGCTCCTGTTCTTTTCAGTTCTTTAGATAGCAAACAACTTGCCGGCCAGTTGGCTGGGCAGATGTTCTCCATTATGAATGTGGTGGGGTTTATTTGTGGTGGTTTGTTATTGCTTATAGCGTTCTATTTCAAGCAGGGGGCGTGGCTCAAAGAGCGTAGAGTTTGGTTGTTGTTTGCCATGCTGTTTATTATTGCCATAAGCGTTTTTGGTTTGCAGCCGGTAATGCAGGGGTTAAAGGCGGGTGGATTGGTGCCTGGAAGTGAAGAGGCTAGAGAGTTCGGCATGCTTCATGGCGTCTCTTCTGTGCTCTATATGATTAATAGTGTGTTGGGGATTTTGCTGGTGTCTATGGCTCGCCCCGAGCATACAAATCGGGGCGTCGCCAGAAATTGATCTAGATGTGGACTTTGGGTGTTTTGGGGTTGCGACGAAACACCAGGGCAATATGTCCGACACGCTGGATTAGGGTCGCGCCTACACGCTCACACAAAGTGGCGATCATTTCGTCGCGCACATCGCGGTCCCCAGCGTTTACTTTGATTTTGATCAGCTCGTGATGATCTATGGTATGGTCTATTTCTTCGCATACGGCGTCGGTCAGTCCGTTGGCGCCGATAATTACGGTAGGTTTCAGAGTGTGGCCAATTTTACGCAATTGGCGTTTTTGAGCTTCAGATAACGACATTTTCACTTTAAGAGTAACTCCATCATGGCCCATTCAGAAGGCGAGCCAAGTCTATCACGTAAAAAGCCCGGATTCACTGTTCAGGCTAGCCCATTTAACGGTGTAAAGCTGGATTTAGCACTGATTTGCTTGTTCGCCATCGTTGTGTGGGTGATTCACGATCATGTGACTGATAATGCGCTTGGTCAGTTCTTGTTTTTGGCTTTTTATGGTGTCGCTAGCGGTGTTTGGATTGTCGTAAAAACGCGCCGTATTGCTCGTCAACAACAAGTGATTGGTGGGCAGAAAGAGGGGTAGTGCCTTATGGCGAGAAGTAAAAGTAGTGATCGCTGGATGAAGGAGCATGTATCTGACTATTACGTGCAGAAGGCTCAGCAAGATGGTTATCGATCACGCGCAGCTTACAAGCTCTTGGAATTAAATGATCGCGATCATCTTTTGAAACAAGGAACTACCGTAGTTGATTTGGGTTCTGCTCCGGGCGGCTGGTCGCAAGTGGCTGCCGGTTTGGTTGGCGAGAGCGGTAAGGTGTACGCACTGGATATTCTGCCGATGGATGCGCTGGCAGATGTTGAGTTTATTCAAGGTGATTTTTGCGAGGACGCTGTTTATGAGCGTTTGATGGGAATGATCGGTAATCGCAAAATAGACCTTGTAATCTCAGATATGGCCCCCAATATAAGTGGAGTGGGATCTGTTGACCAAGCCAAGTCTATGTATTTGTGTGAGTTGGCGTTAGATTTTGCTAAGCAGGTACTACACAAGGGTGGGAATTTTGCTATCAAGGTTTTTCAGGGTGAAGGCTTTGATGAGTATATGCGCGAGGTAAGAAACAGCTTTACCAAGGTGCAGATACGTAAACCTAAAGCTTCCAGACCTAGAAGCCGTGAAGTCTATATAGTAGCGCACAACTTCAAGATGTAGTATTT
Source organism: Gammaproteobacteria bacterium (assembly GCA_050301075.1). Classification (GTDB taxonomy): domain Bacteria; phylum Pseudomonadota; class Gammaproteobacteria; order Tenderiales; family Tenderiaceae; genus JBNKYV01. The sequence continues at coordinate 1,849 of JBNKYV010000113.1, read as the reverse complement.
TTTGAATAATAGAGTGCTCCGCTTGAGAAAATTGTTGGGAGATACACTTGGGAGTTAAGTGTATGGTTTTAGCGGAGAAAATTAAGCCTTCCTGGTGGAGAGGGATTCAGCGTTGAGTGATATGGCAAAAAATCTGATTTTATGGGTGGTGATTGCGATCGTACTGATGTCGGTCTTTAGCAATTTCGGCCCGTCTCAAGTGGCGTCTCAAGCGACGCCATATTCGCAATTTATACAAGATGTAAAAAATGGCCAAGTTGATGCGGTCATTATCGAGGGACGTTCTATCCGTGGAATGACCCAGAGCGGTGAAAAATTCGTTACCTACAGTCCTGGTGATCCCGGTTTGGTAGGGGATCTGCTTGAGTATGGTGTTGAAATTAACGCTCGTCCTCAAGAGCAGCAAGGCCTGTTGATGCAGGTGTTTATCTCCTGGTTCCCAATGTTGTTGTTGATTGCAGTTTGGATCTTCTTTATGCGCCAAATGCAAGGTGGTGGCGGTGGTCGCGGTGCCATGTCTTTTGGTAAAAGCAAAGCCAAACTGCTGAGTGAAGATCAAATCAAAGTTACCTTTTCTGATGTGGCGGGTGTTGAAGAGGCCAAGGAAGAGGTTGGTGAGCTGGTTGAGTTCTTGCGTGATCCTAGCAAGTTTCAAAAGCTGGGCGGCAAGATTCCGCGTGGCGTGTTGATGGTGGGTTCGCCAGGTACAGGTAAGACGTTGCTTGCTAAAGCGATAGCTGGTGAGGCTAAAGTACCGTTCTTCTCTATCTCCGGCTCAGATTTTGTCGAAATGTTTGTGGGTGTGGGCGCATCCCGTGTTCGCGATATGTTTGAACAGGCTAAAAAACACTCTCCATGCATTATCTTTATTGATGAGATTGATGCGGTGGGTCGTCATCGTGGCGCTGGTTTAGGTGGTGGTCATGACGAACGAGAGCAAACGCTTAACCAACTATTGGTTGAGATGGATGGTTTTGAGGGGAGCGAAGGCGTTATCGTGATTGCAGCGACTAACCGTCCTGATGTATTGGATCCAGCTCTATTGCGTCCAGGCCGTTTTGATCGTCAAGTGGTTGTGCCATTACCTGATGTGCGTGGTCGTGAGCAAATTCTGCGTGTTCACATGCGTAAGGTGCCTATTGGTGATGATGTTAAGCCAAGTCTGATTGCTCGTGGTACACCAGGCTTTTCTGGCGCGGATTTGGCAAATCTGGTGAACGAGGCAGCCTTATTTGCGGCGCGTGCAGACAAACGTCTGGTTGGTATGCAGGAGTTTGAAAACGCTAAAGATAAAATCATGATGGGCGCAGAACGTAAGTCCATGGTAATGAATGATGCGGAGAAGAAGTTAACTGCATACCACGAAGCCGGTCACGCGATTGTCGGGCGCATGGTTCCATCGCATGACCCTGTATACAAAGTAACTATCATTCCTCGTGGTCGCGCGCTGGGTGTGACTATGTTTCTGCCAGAGGAAGACCGCTACAGTTACAGTAAAGAGCGTTTGGAAAGCCAAATTAGTAGTCTATATGGTGGTCGTATTGCTGAGGAGTTGATCTTTGGTATCGATAAAGTAACCACTGGTGCATCAAACGATATTCAGCGTACAACTGAGATCGCTCGTAACATGGTAACCAAGTGGGGGTTGTCAGAACGTCTTGGTCCTATGGTGTACAGTGAAGAAGAGGGCGAAGTTTTCTTAGGCCACTCTGTTGCTCAGCACAAAAATGTTTCTGGCCAAACAGCGGCTGTGATTGATGAAGAGGTGCGAGCCATTATCGATCGTAACTATCAGCGCGCTACTGATATTTTGACTGAGCATATGGATAAACTGCATATGATGGCTGAG
>JBNKYV010000112.1:0-8599 GCA_050301075.1 Gammaproteobacteria bacterium | reverse complement strand
CGTCACGTTCAGCATCCGGCGGCATAAGCGCTTCAACCGTTGTCACTTTTATAAACAAACCATAGGGACCAAAGTTGGGAATAGATCGGTCGTGCAGGTTGTTCTTGGTTTCCGGAACTGTGAATTGAAACTCATTAAACTCTGTGTCGATCCACCCTGCTTCGCCACTTAGTTGCAGCGAAAACGCCTCTTCCGGTAGATCGAGAATCTTCTGGCGTGTGGTTTCGCCAAACTCATCTAGGTTCAGGTTAAGATAGAGAGTGATAACCTTATCGCCTTGTCCTGCGGCAAGCGCAGGCGAACCAAACGCCCAGCCCAACTCTGCTTCTGTCACCGCCTCTGTCTCGCCGCCAGCAGCGACCTGAAGTTGCGGTGATTGACCAAAGGTACGCCAACGCACCAGGTTATCCTCTTCACTTACCTGACGAGAGAGTGCCTGACGGGCATCGTTGAAGGCGTAAAGATTACGTATCGCTTTATATTCGGGGCGTGGCTCAGGGGTAATAGCCAACCAAATCTGGGCAAAGCGTTTTACTACTTTTTCCCAGTCAGGTTTGGGCAACCACTCACCCGATTGATAAAGCAGATCGCTTAGTGTTTTGTCGCCGCTTAATTGCTCCATGCGAGACAGCTTGGCCAACGTGGTCTCTGCTTCAGATTGTTGCGGCAAAATAGACAATAGCATGTCATTAACAATGCGGCGCGTCTGCTCGGCAAACGCCGCATTGTTACTGTTGTTAGGAAGTGCCAGTTCAGCAATTACTGCATCTTTAATCGCTATCAGTCGCGCTTCAGCATGGATAACAAATTTCTTTTCGAATGCATTTTGCAATAGACGGTATAGGTACTGTTGCTCATATAGATTGGCACTTGGATTTTGGGCGGTTCGCAATACAAAATAATAATCCGCAGGTGACAACGAAAAATAATCTCGCAAGGTAAGTAACGCGTATTGATACTCCGCAACGGAATCGCTGAGACCAAATTGGGTAAAGTCAGACTTGAGCACCTCTTTTACCAGTGCTTCAAAGTCGATGCGGCTTCGGTCAATTTCCTTAAGTGCATTTTCGTTGCCAGGCTTACCTGCGGCAGCTGTTTCCAGCTGATCGTAGATGACACCCCAGTGATTATTATAGGCAACACGAAAGGCCATCAGGGTTTTAAACGCCTTCATCGAAGGCATCTTCAAACTGCGACCTTGATCTTTAAGCGGGTTTTGCTCCGTATTAAGAATAAACGCCTGGATGCGTTCTTCATTCTGTTTGGCATTGACGTCATCGATATGATCAATACCGGATAAACCGTTGAAGCTAGTGGCATCATAGGGATCAAACCCCAGCGCTTCTATAAAAGCTGCCTGGAAGTTGACATTAAAATCCAACTGATTTGAAATTGCAGGTTTAACCTCATGACCCGCAGCCTGAGAAAAGATGGCCAACACCTGGGCCCACTCTTTCTTAATTGTATTGAGTGCCGCAACATTTTTGGTATCGGGCGAGACGATGTTGCGGCTTTGAATTAACCGTTCATAGTTGGCAAAACCTAGGTTTAAACCATCGGGTTGCACGGTATAGGCCGTCATCTCATAAAGCGCCTGCAGTAACTGCGGTGTGATGGCATTTCCATCCGGATAATTGGCAAGCGGTTCTGGCTCACTGCCGCCAGTTGGACTAAGAGCCACCGTAAGTGCTTCCATGAGCGCTTCCAGACGACGATCTTTGCCGTGTTCTAAAAGATGCTCCTCAAAGGCACTCTGTATGGTCAAACGCTGCTGTTCTACATAAACGGATTTGACCTGGGCCACTTTAGCTTTGTTAACAAGGATACGGCGATCAGTGAGGTAACGCAGTGGACGACCATCGCTATCCTTATCTGCATTGAGCACAGTACCAGCGGGGATTTCATGTTGATCAACATTGCGGTTAAGCGCAAACATAACCCGCACTTTGTCATTCACTGCAGGCCGCTCTTTAAAACGCAGCAGTTCGTGGTAATAGAAATTCAGGTGCTTAGCCGTAAGGCCATTGACCTTGTTTCGGCCATGCTGCAAAAGTTTTAGGAAGGTGAGCAGCAGCGCAAAGTGGGGGCGACGCATAAAATCATCGTACTGACTACGATGGTTAATTGGGTCATCAATAAAGGCGATCAGTTCATCAATAAATGACTCGTTTAACCAGGTATCAGCGGGGGTGACTTCGTCTGCTTTTGCATCCGGGTCTATAAACATACGCCAGTTACCCGCATTGCTAAAATCTTCAGCGCCACTATTGTTGGCCTGTGCATACTGCACCTCACCAGCCAGGCGCATGATAAAGGCGATCAGGTCCTTCGTTGAGCGTTGGTCAATGGGTGCATAGGCAGGGTCGAGCGCCGGGTACTGCCGCGCCTTCTGGCTCTGGCCATCCCGGAATCCTATCCTGTCATCATCCAGCAACTTCGACATTTTTTAGCTCACCTGGTAAAGCGTATTGCTTGTGATAAACATCCCCTGCCCGCTGTAACTAGGTGTTGCATCAGGAACCGGACCTGAGGGGGTGGGTTGTTGCGCGGGAGATTGCACCTCGAACTTTGCCGTTAACTGACTGCCTTTGATAATGATGGCTTTGTTACTGTCTGTGGTGATCTCTGACAACTGGTCGCCCGCCAGGGAATCGACTTTGATAGTGCCTACACCTGGAATGGAATGGGTGGGAGTCATGTAGGTGCATCCCGGCACGCTGACATCCTTCTCATCACCTTCCAGGCAGATCTTGCTGCCATTAAGTGTCTGCAAACCGCTGCCGCCCATCACGCCGGGTTGTACAACAACTGTTGCGGCACCAAAGGTAGGCATAAACTGTATTTGGTCACCTTCCACGATGACGTAATCAGTCGCCATATCAGATTTTCCCCACGATAGTCATTGTGGTCATCACAGCTCTGTCCCTTCAATGAGATAAAAAGGAAAGACGTAATTGCTGCGCGCATTGGTTCCCCTGATCGCGTAGGCAATATTGATAGTCAGCCGCCCCGGCTCCTTTTTATCAGGCGTGATGTCGATATTTTCAATGGAGATGCGTTGGTCATAACGACTAAAGGCGTTAGTAATCTCGTTTGATAGTTGGTTGATCAAATCGAGATCCAGTGACTGAAAAATAAAGCGATTCAAGTCACAACCAAAATCACGCCGCATAACACGCTCGTTCAAGCGAGTAGAAAGCAGTGCATCCATCGCCTGATTGATCTCCTCCAGGCCTTCCACGACCTGTACCTCCCTTCCGCCAGTAGAAAAGCGGGGAGGAAAACTCCATCCACGACCAATAAAGGGGGGCAGATTTCCATCCATGGTCAGATGCGCCCTATTCCTGGCCTAACCCAACAACATTGCTGCGTTCCGGAGTTGCCTCTTCCATACTCCCTGCCCCTTCACTCATTTGTGCCGCGGCCTGTTTGTGAACATCTCCAATTAGTTCATGAACGCGCACAGACGGCAGGTTACCTAACCCTTCCAATACCAAATTGACTTGTTCGATATCCAAATTCAGAGTGATCTTCTTCACCATGCTCTCCTCATGTTGTATGCAAATTAGTTGCTATTGTTCCACGCTGACGGCGCTGCCTTTCACTAACACATTACCTTGCGCCTCCAGATTCAGATCTGCCGCACTGGTAATAGAAACCCCATCACTATTCATCACCAAAGTATTGCCGTGGACATCGGCAATTTCGATCGCCTCGTTGTCATCATCCATAGTGATATAAGTATCGCTGGCTGTTTTGATACGGATGATGCACTTGTCATCCGCGGTATCATTCCACTCAATCAAGGCCCCGGATTTTGTGGCGAAGCCTTTTTTGCTATTGGCATCATCGAAAGACTCCCACTCTTCAAACGGAGGACGAGAGGAGCCGTAAACAGAACCCAACACGACCGGATTGTTTCCTTCTCCCTGTACAAAGCCCACCACTACTTCGTCATCCACTTCCGGACGAAACCAGTAACCGCGCCCATTTCCTGCATCAATGGTGGCTTGGCGGGCCCAAAACATTGAATTGGAGTTGAGACCGGGTACCGCGACGGCAACCCTGTAGTTTTCATCTGGGTCTTCTTCCAGTTGCACCACTCGACCTAAATAAAGCCCATCTACTCGGGCGTTGCCCCCATGCTGTGGAGATTGTCCCATAGCAAAACGCTCCGCATGGCTCTCTTTGCCCTTGCCAATTTTCAGAGTGGTTTTCCAACCGCTAGTAGTGATGTTATGGATAATGCCTGTCAGCACATGCTTGATTGAGACCGTGCTATCTAACTCTGCTAGTTCAAGCACGTTTAAAAGAGCGAATGTAGGAGTCCCTGCCACGTTAAGACTCCCTTGATCAATGCTTAGCCCCAAATAACGCATGGTGGATTCCAAGCGCCTGTTTGCCCGCTCTGGGTCATCACCAGCGATGGCGCCAAAGTTCTCCTCTGTCTCGCCTAATCCACTCTGCTCTTCACTCGAGAGGCTGGAACTATTCTCCTGTTCAACCAATCCGCCATTTTCAGGATCCCACGCCCACGCCACCACACGGTTGGGTCTATTGCGCGGTTCACTTTTCAGAGAAAAATCCTGCATGTCGTCACGCATTAATACCGCATCGACATCCGCTTCATCATCATTGGCATCAGGAAGCTGTATCATCGATAGCTCACCATTTTCCACCACTACTGCTGCGCCATTGGCTTCAGCACGAGTGACGAGAAAGTCCCACGCTTTGGTGTTATCAGGCAGTACCTGATTATTTTGTCTCTCCTCCTCGTTACCGCTACTTTCACCTAGATCGATATCCCCGCCTGTTACGCCATCGCCTGAAGCTGCATTAAGCACTTCATCAATAGCACTGGCGTCATCAAGAGTACCCATTTCAGGTGGCAGGTGACGGTACTCCAGAATAGAAACTTGATCCTTAAGCGTCACGGTATAGGTAGCCCCCACAGCGGCGGCCTGAATCTCTTTTTTAGTAACGATGCCGACAAACTCGACCAGATCATCTTCCAGTAAGTACTTAACCTGAATGGTGATCTTATTGCCGTAGGCTATTTCGCCACTGGCATCGAGGCGAAATTCCAACCCCGCCTTACCACCATCAACGATGACCATTTTGGCCTGGGGAATTTTGTTGATTTCACGCGTAATAGTAATGTTGGTGACCTGATAGTCATCCAGAATGGCTTCTCCAGCCTCGTTAAGAATTGATGTAGCGATAGCGACCATTGGCTTAGCTGTTCCCCAACCCCTTACGAACGTTCCATATCTATCGGTGGAAAGAGAATCTTCTGCCCTGGCGAAAGGTTACGAAAATCATCCAATTGGTTAAAACCAGCCACGAGTGGATAGTATTTAGCGCTGCCATAAATTTTTTCGGTCATCAGTGGCAAGGTATCCCCGGCACGTACCGTCAGGGTATGGGTTAAATCAGGAGAGGAGAACGATGCAGTTACTTCGGCATTTTCAAAATAGCCAGTAAACTTTACATCCATAGTGGCGCGCATCGGGCTACCGTTAGTATCAAACAACAGGTAGGAGGTCTTGGCGCTGACCATACGCCCAATGAAACTCATAGAACCCCACTCCAGCTTAACAATGCTAGGTTCATGCAGATTGGTATTAACGTGCAAGCAGGTATCTATGATCTTGCCAATACGTGACTCTACTGTTTCGGGCATGGATGTCAGGAAGCCCAGTAGTGCGCCATCCTGATCTGAAACACTCGTGCCATCAAGTTGCAATTTAAAAGAGATCTCTTCCAGTGGTTGGCCGGTAAATACAGACTTTTCCAGCAGTGTTTCACGGCCCAGGTGTGCATGGATAGTTTTTGCGGGTTGGAAGGTGATCTTGCTGTCTCGTGTGTAAGACTCGGGATTGAATTGAACCTCAATCTCGTCACTATGGTCAGCGTTTTCTGAAACAACCGTTATCTTCAGCTTACTGAATTTTTTTAACGCTGCTGCTAATGATGGTACAGGTGCTACCACTTACCGCTCTCCTTGCTCTTCGAGTATGCGAAACAGCCGATCCAAACAGCGATCAACAATCAAATCCATATGTGCTTCCGTGAGTTCAAATTGAACAGCCTCTCCTGAGTTAACATCTTGATCAGAAGAGGAAGGGGGCATTGCATTGGCTTGACTAGCTGAACTTGAACCGGCACCGGAATCAACGCTGGCTCGAACTACCAGTTCACGTATCTCTACTGTCATGTGCAATTATCCTTTTGCCCGCAATTCCATATCAGGACGACTAAAGACGAATGGTCTGCATACGTTCGTAAGCCAGAGACATACTCTCAATCAGTAGTCCGTTGTTCTCACCACCATCGGCATCCAGTCCAGTGGTTTTCCAACTTACGGGATAGGCGTTTAGAAAAAGCCACGAAGCAACCGGCGCATTGTGCTCACCAAAACTGATGATCATGACCCGGGCAGGCCAGAAGGTAAAAGTGGACATTGCGATATTGAACTCCACTGCCAGTGGAGACATATAGGGAATCCCTCGTTCCAGCACCAAGTTTTCATACTGCAATCGATCTGGCACACGGTGAGTAAAAAGATTTTGTCCACCTTCGTTAATATTAGCGACGCCAGCGGAAACCCCAATGCCGGAGACTTTCTTAAAGCGGAAGTCCATTACATTAGGTATGACACCGCCGATAAAAAAGAAGACGCCGAAACGGAATCCCATATGCGGGACCTGTCCCAGTGGAGGAGAATTGATAACATCAGTGAACGACATACTTACCCCTCATGGATAAATTTTTACAGCAGCAATACCCGCTTCGCAAAAATAAAACGTCTCTATTCATACTCCACCGCTAGATCGAAGGCCATTAACTGAAGGCTTTCAACAGCAACCTCATCAGAAGAAGCATTAAACTCTGGTGCGGTATAAGAAACCGGAACCGCTCGGTTAATCTTCCAGGAGACCATCACCTCCATCGCCGCATTCATCAGCTGGATTTGCACAGCTCTATGTGGTGAGTAGCCATAATCGTTAAAGGTCTTGAGCACCCATGCTGTTAGATACTCTTTTTCACACGCTTCTTCGCCCCCAAACACCCCTCTATGTAGAGTTACATTGAAGGGTTTCATACGTTTAGGGAAGATGACATGCGGCCCCATAAACTCACTCATCCCGTGGCGATAAACCACAGGTTGCTGTTCAACGTTCAAGCCAGTTACCTTGGCGACACCCAGAAGAATGGTTTCATCATCGCCGGTAATAGAGACCTGATAGTTGTAACCCGCTAAGGGATAATCACCGCTCATGGATGGAAGCCGCCCTCGTCGCCTATACTATTCGCCTGCCCTTATCACCTGTCTTAGTCGATAGAAATACTATCCCCAACCAGTTCAATACTTTCGACAGCTACATCGTTAGAGCTAGCATCAAACGTAGGCGCATCAAGTTTGGTTGGGAAAGCATTTTTTACAGTCCACACGATATAGGCGTCCTTACCACTTTCATCCACCAATTTGACTTCCACATCACGTTTATCAACCTGATTGATTGCTGTACCTTTGATCCAATCGTAAAGGTATTTAATGGAGTCAGTGGGAATGATACCCCGTTTTAGCGTGATAGTTGGTGCCTTCTCTTGAGCAGGCATTTGCATGGTTTTTACACCGGACTCACCTTCCCCGGGGCTCTGTTTATAAGTCGTGGTTTCAAAACTTAACGACAGCCCAGAGACCTCGGAAAAAGCCATCGTTTTTTGTCCAATCGAAACAATGTAGTTATAGACGGGAATTGGGTACTCTTTTTTAAGATCTGAAGGTGTTTTAGCCATGATAGTTTCCTAAATCAAAGTTGTATGTATAGGTTCTGCCCAAAGTTCGTTTTAAGCTTCAGGCATCTTGTGGCTGAAACGAAGGATGATAAATTCAGCAGGGCGTACAGCAGCAATGCCAATCTCTACAATCATGCGTCCTTCCAGGATATCTTGCGCTGTCATGGATTTACCCAAGCCTACGTTAACGAAGTAAGCTTGATCAGGTTTGGAACCTTGCAATGCTCCCTTTTCCCAAAGGCCAAAAAGATAACTTTCGATCATCGCCTTAACCTTGAGCCAGGTCGTTGCATCGTTGGGCTCAAAAACAGCGAATGCACTAGCCTTTTTAGTGGACTCTTCGATCAGATTAAACAGACGACGCACAGAGATATAGCGCCACTCGTTATCATTCCCCGCCAGTGTCCTGGCGCCCCAGACTAATGTCCCCTTACCACTAAAGGCACGTATAGCATTAATTGATTTACCCGCATTAGGGTCAACGTTTAAGCCCCCTTGGGTTTCATCATTTATCTTAACCGCCGGCCCAATGACGGACGCAAGACTTACATTAGCAGGGGCTTTCCAAACCCCTCGACTGCGATCAACCGCCGCATAAACACCTGCGATAGCACTGGATGGGGGTAAAGTTACCAGTTTTTCAGAGAGAACATTTTTCAGCTGATTATAAAGTGCTGTGCGTTGGCCGCTATCAGCCATGTCCTTCATATTTGTCTCAACAGCTGCTGGCGGATCTTCGCCCTCTGCCGCTTCTTCCTGAATGGTGAGTGTGACACCTGACTCGTTATATTTATAT